>NZ_QQAY01000005.1 GCF_003350505.1 Falsibacillus pallidus | reverse complement strand
GCAGAGGCCTCCAAGCGGAGTGAAAACGAAGCGCGGAAGAAAAAAAGTACGCCATTTACTTGCATATAAGTGTCTACTTTATTGACAGAAGTCCACTATGCGCCAATCAGGACACCGCATGCGCCAAAATCACCTTCCTTTGCGCCAGTGGCCAGTGGGCAGCTGTCCCCGGTTATCCAATACATAAATTTCATACCGATCGCGTCAGCGTCTTGACAAAATCCGACAAATACCGGGGCGTGACTGTCACCTCACAGGCCCCTCACCTAGAAATACCTGCCATTTATATTAAATACATTACAGAAGGAACACGTAAATGTATCAAAAATGAAAGTGAAATGAAATTTATTGCAAATAATTCTTTGTTAGAATACGAGGATAGCCGTACTATGTGTTTTAATCTTTTTCATATAAGGGTACATAAATGGAAACACGCGAAGTATTTTTACATCATGCAAATTAATTCATCGGGGGACGAAAAGATGATAGAAGGACAATTGATTAGAAAAGTATTCTATGAATCTTATACAGAAGGCAATGAAACAGATCATCCCATCCGGATATTAGGTGAGGAGTATCTGAAGGAACAGGAAAAAGAGGTTCCTGAACTTTCGCATATCCGATATGCGCAAGGCGAAATCTATTTTCACAATAAGGATTTCGAAGCAGCCATCTTTAAGTGGGAGAACATTGTGAATGAGCTGGAGCCGTGGGCGAAAAAGAATACAGCCGACGCCTATTTCGAGCTGGATTTGCTTCCTACAGCAGAAGAAATCTATAAATCCATCAAAACGGAGAATATCGTATTAAATACGGAAATTTCCCTGCAGCTGTTGTCTCTTTATATGGTCAGGGAAAAGCATGAGCAGGCAGACAGGGTAGTGAAAAAAGTGGTTGCCTTGAACCCTGATTATCCGAATGTCACAAAAATCGCAAGGAGTTTCTACGAGAGGCAGCAAGATTGGGAAAGTGCTGTGGAACTGGCAGTGAATGAGGCTGTCCGTACACGTTCCCTCCAGTGGTTTGAAGTCCTGAATGATTATATCGACAGAGGGGCGACGCTGTCGTTCCAGCCTGATTATTTCAAAGAGGCGCTCCACGCTTTGTATGGAATGGACAAAGCTGCATTTGAACGTCTTGCCGCTTCTTTATGGAGAAGCTATGATAAACAGCCGTCCTATATTGCGTGGCTATATTCTATCAATGGACTTTTAAGGGAGTTGGATATAAACCGCGAATACCCATGGCATGAGCTATCAAGGCTGCACAGAGATACTTATATGGACTTGGTCAGCGGACAATATTATATGAAGGAACTTTCTCATGTCCTTCCACAGCTGATTATGAACTGGACGAAACTTTCAGATGCGGAGCAGAGTCTTTTTGCAGGCTCAGCTGCCATGGCTTGGGAAGAAATGTTTCCGGGATCCATTGAATATGCCGCATTGGAAGAAGCAGACCGCTTGATTAAGCATTTACGGGGGGAATTTGACGGTTTGAAGAAGGGGCTGCTTCTCTTCGAAACCATCTGTCTATGGGCAGAGGAAAAAGAATTGACAGTGGCTCAGCGATACAGATGGATGATAAAGGAACTCCTTGACTTCAATGTGAACCACGTATTAATGGCAGGAATGAACGGCAATGGGAAGTCAGCATTCATTAATTCTATTGTTGGGGAGAATCTATTGGGATCTCCGACGCCGTCTGTCATGCTTATTAAAAATGGGGATGAAGTCGAGCTCAATGAACTGACAGAGAATGAGGTTTATTCGATTTCGTCTCTAGAAGAATTTTATGACAGGACGAATGGGACCCTCCCGAAAATGGCCGGGGAGACATTCTATGAAATTAATGTCCCATCTCCTTTCCTGGCACAAAACAAGCTCGCTTTCATTGATACACCAGGAGCTGGCAGCGTTGAACGAAATGAAATTGCGAAGTTCCTCCCAATGGCTGATATCCTTCTCTTTGTAACGAATATCAATACACCTCTTACAAGCGGGGAATGGGAATTCTTGAGAAAACTGAAGAAGAAGGCACCGAAGCTTCAAGTGCATTTCTTGCTGAATAAAGTGGATACCATTTATAACGACCAAGAGGCGCAGCGCATTTTGATGGAAACAAGCGACAGAATTCATACCGAGTTTCCACATTCCCAAGTCTTCCTGTATTCTTCCCTTTATTCCAACACTGGGCAGAAGCAGGAGTGGACACAATTCATCTCCTCTGCATTCAGTTACCGGGATATTGAAGAGGAGCGTACGGAACGCCTATTGAATCTAGTCAAGGACTTCATCCAATATCTCCTGACGAAAAGGGTGGAGATGGAACGCGGCTATGTGCATTCAATCATGTGGGATGAAGAAATGACCAAGAAATTGAATGGAGCCATCCATCAGACCGAGGACCTTGAAAGTGAAAAGGCGGCAGTCATTGCGAACCGTTATCATCAAATAAAAGAGGATGTCCGCGTGGAACTGGCCGAGCGGATTCCGAGGATTTTCAAAGAATGTGCGGACTCCATTCATGAGGACAGTGATTTCAGAGATCTTCATATCAGATTGAATGATGAAATGAACGAAAAGGTGCATCAGGATATCGAGAACCGCATCCTTCCGAAGCTGTATGACTCCTTGCAGGAATGGATCACGTTCGCAAAAGCGGAATTCGAAGACAGCCAAATGCAGCTGTCTGAAATGAGCGATGGGTTCAATACCCTTTATGAGGAAGAAAGAATCATTCTTGAAGGGGACTTCAGGGTACTCGAAGACTGGAGGCGGGATGCTGAAAGGATGACCACCTCCGTGCAAGTGGAAAAGGTCAATATCCTGCTTAAGAACAACCCATCCCAGCTGCTTTTGAAAGGGGCGGGGAAATTATTCGGGGCACTGCCTCAGAATAAGAACATGCTTTATAACAGCTACCGCAGGCTGTTGGAGAATGAGGATTATCAAGAATCCGCCGACTCCATCATTTCGAATTTCATGCTTCAATTCGACCTGTTTGAAAAATCGCTCAAACGCGATGTTTCCTTCTTCTTCAGGGAGCCGATTGCGGTCCTTAAACAAAATGTAGAAGAAACGCTGGCTGTCATTGAAACGAACAAACAACTGCTCGAGAATATGAAAACCAACCCGGAAATATATGAAGATGCACTGACGTTCTATGAGCTGAAAACCAGACAGTATGAACGTATGATTTGATGTTTTTGAAGAGAGGATTGTCTTAATAGGCAATCCTTTTTCTTTGTCTTTAATTTCAAATATGCATTTCCCTCTAGATGTGATAATATTTAGCAATACGAAATAAATCGCACAGTTTTCACGAATCGCAAAAGGGGGAGTATCTTCGTGAAAAAAGATATATTATGGACAAAATCGTTCATCATGCTGATGGCAGGGAACTTATTTGTTTTCATGTCCTTTCAAATGTTGATTCCTACACTTCCGCCTTATATAAAGTCCCTGGGGGCAAACGGGCTTGAAATCGGACTGGTGACAACCCTGTTTTCCATCGGGGCTGTTATCTGCCGGCCGTTTATCGGCTATATGCTGGGGTATCGAACCCGGAAACCGCTTGTGATGGCGGGGATCATTTCCTTGCTTGTCATCACATTTATCTATCCATTGTCCAGCGTTGTCCTCGTCTTTCTTTTATTCCGGTTCATGCATGGTCTTGCCTGGGGCTGGTCAACCACCGTCAACGGAACCGCCGCGGTTGATGTTGTGCCGAATTCGAGACTGGGGGAAGGGATGGGCTATTACGGCCTTTCCATCACCATCGGAATGATTATCGCACCGAGTCTGGGAATCTACTTATTCCAGATTACTAGTTTTTCAAATCTGATCTATATTTCAGGCGCTCTAGGCGTAATGGCTGTTCTGCTTTTGGCCTTGGTCAACTATAAGACGCCGGAAATCGTGAAGAACACGAAAAAAGAAGACTTGCCGTTTTCATATTTCGGCTCCATGATCGAGAAAACAAGCTGGTATCCTGCTTTTATCACGCTGCTCGCGAGCTTCGCCTATGGATCCATTGTGACATTCATTGTCATCTTTGGGGACGAACGCGGGATCCCTCAAATTTTCTTATTTTACTTATTCAATGCTGTGATGGCGACCATTTCCCGTCCGATTTCTGGTAAATATTTTGACCAGCATGGACCTAAGGGGCTTGTCATATTCTGCACGTTCGTTTCCTTTATCGGGATGTGGGTGCTGTCCTTTGCCCATTCGAACATTTTAATTGCAGCAGCAGGAATCTTATTTGGCATCGGATACGGCTCTTTGATTCCGACGCTTCAGTCCTGGACGCTTTCCATCACCCCTGCAAACAAAAGAGGGGTGGCGAGCGGAATGTTTTTCTCTTCCATTGACCTCGGCATCGGGTTGAGCGGACTTGTTTTTGGGATCATCGCTCAATACGTAGAGATCGGAGTTCTATTCCAAATATCCAGTGTATTCATGCTCCTTGCCATGGTCTTCACAATTATGGAAGGCCGGAAAAAACCGCTCCGAAGCCAGCATAACCTTAAGTTTTAATTTCACTCAGCAAAGTGCAAAGAAGGGAAACCTTTTTTGTGCTTTTTTATATTGGTAGAATGTTCAGTAACAATATTCAACCGCGTATGGTAATCTGTTAGTAACTATAATCAGATAAGGATGCTTGAATATGAACTTAAACAAGGGACTCATTTATGTATTAAGCCTGTTGGTTATCATCAGCGTCTTTCTCGGGATTAACTACGATCGAAATGCAGAGATATTAAGAAAAGAATTCATTTCTCTTAAAAGAGGACTGGAAGATAAAAAAGAATCGAAAGAAACCGAACCGAAAAAGAAAGACACAGTCAAGAAGAAAGACGAAGCTGAAAAGAAAGATGCCAAAAACAATAGATTATTGGCGGAAGTTCCTGAAAAAAAGGAGGCAGTACCTGCTGTGACATTTCCATTAGATGTACCGCTTGTCAACCAAATGGACAACCCCAGACTTTATAATGGGTGCGAGATTGCCAGTTTGACCATGATCATGCAGTTCCACGGAATTGACGTAACAAAAAATGAGCTGGCAGAGGCCGTTGAACGGGTGCCCCTTAATTATGCAGATGGAAAGCACGGAAACCCGAATGTTGGATTCGTCGGAGATATGGAGAATGGCCCGGGACTCGGCGTTTACCATGGACCTATTATGAATTTGGCAAAAAAATACGCAGGAGAGCGTGCCAGGGATTTGACTGGACAGCCATTTGAAACGATTCAAAAGGAATTGGATAAAGGCCTTCCGGTTTGGGTCATCACGACTGCCAACTTTGGCCCCGTGGGTGATTTTAAAAAGTGGGAAACCCCGCAAGGTGCCATTGAAGTGACCTATAGTGAACATAGTGTCGCGTTGACCGGGTATGATGAACAGAATATTTATTTAAATGATCCGTATGGGGTGAAAAATCGAAAAGTGAACAAGAATCAGTTCATTCAATCGTGGAACCAGATGGGGAAACAGGCGGTTGTCATCGATAAAGCAGAGTAAATTCGAATTTAGCATAATATTACTATCGCAATCATTCGAATGAATCGCTATAATAAAAGGAAATCATAGGAAAAGTGTGGGGTTTTATGCCAGTATTCTTTACTCAGCTTCTGCCCAATTTATTTTATATATTAGCGACACTTTTTGTCTTTCAGCTATCGGGAGACCGCAATCAGTTTTATGTAGACGAAAAGAAGTTGAAAAGGCGCTATTTCCTTTTCGCCTTCATCTCGATTGTGCTTTGCATTTCCTTTCCAGCCAGGTTCGAACACGGCATCATCTACGACTTGCGATTTATTCCCCTTTTGATCGGGAGCTTCTACGGAGGTCCGGCCATCAGCGCACTCCTCATCGCATTCACAGTGCTATACAGAGCCGTCTTCGGGGGACAGGGGATTTATATGACCCTCATCATATGCGCCATCATCTTTGTTTTAACCATCCTATTTTTCAAAAAATATAATACCTTGAGCATTCGCCACAAAATCATTGCAGCTGTTTTAGTTTCTATCTTTCACTCGGTGGTAGGATTTCTCTTATTTCCGTTGTTTTTTAATAACTATCATTACCAGGAACATATTTATGCAAGCGCTTCGATGGAAGTCGTAGGAATGGGAGTAGTCGTCTATTTAATAGAAGCGATCCGGAGTGCGCGCTACATGCGGGCAAAAGTTCTGCGTTCTGAAAAACTGGAGGTAGTCAGCCACCTTGCAGCAAGCATTTCGCATGAAATCCGAAATCCCATGACAACCACAAAGGGTTTTCTCCAGCTGCTCCAGGGAAGTAAACAAGAGGGAAAGAACTTGGAATATATCAAACTGGCGCTGGATGAATTAAACAGGGCAGAAGGAATCGTCCGGGATTACCTCACTTTTGCCAAGCCCACTCATGAACGAATGGAAACGATGGATCTGAAGGAGCAGACGGAAAAAGTGATTTCCATCCTCAGACCGCTTGCCAATATGAATAGTGTCAGACTCGATCAACGGCTGAAGTCCGTGCCCATCACAGGTGATCAATCCTTGTTTCAGCAATGTATATTGAATCTCCTGAAAAACTCGATTGAAGCCATGCCTAATGGGGGAAAATTGACCATAACCATCGGCTCCTCCGATCAATTGGCCATCATCGATATCCAGGATACAGGGTTCGGGATGACGGATGAACAAATGAGGCGCCTCGGCGAACCTTATTTCACCACAAAGGATCAAAAAGGAACCGGCCTCGGAATGATGGTCGTGTTTAGTGTAATCGAAGCAATGAAAGGCAAGATCCATGTGGAAAGCGAACAGGGGAAAGGTACACGTTTCGTAATCACCATCCCGCTTGATACATAGGCATATTTAAATTTAATCAAACGTTTGATTAAATTAGAAAAGCGGAGCCGGCTGTCCAGAGGCGCCGAGGTTGGACTGAAGCACCACGAGATAAAGGAAACACGGTGAACGAAGTGAACCGATGTTGACTTATCGTAAGTGTGCTGAAGGAAACCTCCCAGCCTCTAGCCGGTGGAGCTGGATCAAGAAAAGCGGACAGTATACCACTCTAAATGTTTATAATTTCTTCTTTTTAAAAAAGCCCAACGCCGGAAATGTGGGCTTTTTTTCATTTTGAGAGCATTATCGTTCCTGTTAAAGAAAAGAGTGGTGGTACAATAAAGTCATTATCAGAATGCGTGGGAAGGCAGGAATCCAGGATGAATGTTAAACTCTTTTTTCAAAGGAATTTAAATTTTGGAAAGCGGCTGGCACGCCTTCACCATTCGAACGCCATTTTATTTTTCGTTCTGACTTTGACGGGCTTCATCTTGTTTTCAACCTCTTTCCGCTCACTTTTTCCCGCTGTCCGGGTAATGGTCAGGGATGTCCATATCTGGATTGGCTTCATCCTTTGCCTTCCACTTCTCTATTATTTGCCGAAAATGGCCAAGCACTTAAGCACTCTCAAGAAAAGAAAACAAAACCGATACAATCTTTATTTAGTCTTGACCATTTTATTGCTGCTGATCGTTTCAGGGGTGTTTTTAACCATCCATAGGCAATTCCCGCCGCAAGTCAGTACTGCAGCTTTATTTATCCATGACTTTGCAACATGGTTCGGTGTCCCATATGTTCTTTATCATAGCGTCACTAGAAGCATGTGGTTCAAGAAGCTGGAGAAAAAGCAGACGGTGCCATCGAAGCAGGATCCAATTGAAATAGATGAAAGGAACCCTCTTTATACAAGAAGGTCGTTCTTAAGGATGACAAGTGCCGCTCTCATTTTTTTAGCATTCCTTCCTGTCATATCGAGATGGTTCAAGTCCTTTATGCCTGCAGCTTCAGGCGGTGGCCCTGCTTTAAATGGGGGCAATGATTTGAAACCGCTCCCTTCACCGAATGCAAGCTCCTCTCCGCCGGTCGGTGGCGGAAGAAAGGGAGAGTTCAGGTATTACACCGTGACGGAAATTCCGAAGATCACCAATGAGAACTTCCGATTTACAGTGGATGGACTTGTTAAGACAAAACAATCGTACAACTGGGAGGAATTCGTTAAGATGCACCGGGATGTACAAGTGAGCGATTTTCACTGTGTCACAGGCTGGAGCGTATATGATGTAACATGGGAAGGCATCCCCTTGAAGAAGATTCTTGAACAGGCCGAATTAAAAGAAAGTGCCAAGTACGTGAAGTTTTATTCGGCTGATGGGGTCTATACAGATACACTCACTATCAAACAGGCAATGATGGAGGATGCGATGGTGGCTGTATTGATCGATGGGAAGCTGATTGACCAGAAGAACGGTGGTCCTGTCCGCTTGATTGTGCCGAAAATGTACGCCTACAAATCCGTAAAATGGCTCAGCCGCATCGAAGTGATCTCCCACAGTCATACCGGCTACTGGGAAGAAAGAGGCTATTCCAAGGATGCGTGGGTCAAATCGATTTAACTTAATACAGCAGAAGTCCTCCACTTTACAGAAATATGGTATTCTGAAAGTGATGATCGTAAGAAATGAGGTAACGGATATGGATTCAAAAGAAACATTCTCTTTTCTTGAACGCGAACTCGCCATGTTTGTCCGGCGGGCTGAGGCGACAAGGATTGCCAATCTTAAATACAATGAAATGGAGCGGTCAACTTATTTGCTCCTCCTTCACTTAGAAGAAAATGGTCCGATGGGCATCAAAGCCTTATCTGAAGCTTTTCAGCTGGACCTCTCTACATTGAGCCGACAAACGGCCGCTCTGGAATCAAAAAATTACGTGGAGCGCAAAACGGACCCTGCGGATGCACGCATCAACCTTCTTTCCATTACGAAAGAAGGACAGACTCAATTAAATGAAGTAAGGGAACAGCGACGTGAATTTTACACACATTTGCTGAAGGAATGGGAAATGGATGATTGTGAAACATTTGCGGTTCTCCTTGAAAAATTCAATCAGACAGTCGTCAGATATAAACGATCAAAATAGCCAATTCACACCTTTTTCAAATCGATGCTTGAATTTTAGATAAAAGGTTGTATAATACAACGTTGTACCATGCAAGCATTAGTTTGAATCGGAGTGATATTGAAATATGAAAGGATTTAAGCTTTTTCTCCAAGATTGGAAGCATATCTTTAAAAATAAAAAAAGTTTGATCGGAATATCGATTCTTCTTTGTATGCCGCTGCTGTACGCAGGGATGTTTTTGGCGGGATATTGGAATCCTTATGGGAGGCTTGACCGTCTTCCGGTAGCAGTGGTCAATATGGATCAGGGGGCCGTGCTTGATGGCGAAGAGCTTCATGCCGGCAAAGACTTGACGGATGAATTGAAAAAAGACCATTCGCTGGACTTCCGTTTTGTTTCAGATCAAAAAGGTGAAAAGGGACTGAAAGACGGCGATTACTATATGAAGGTCGTCATTCCAAAAGATTTTTCAAAAAAGGTGACCACCTTATTGGAAAAGAATCCAGAGCCCGCTCATTTGATTTATAAGACGAATCAGGGAAACAACTTCATTGCAGGACAGATCGGCTCTACAGCCGTTTCGAAATTAAGGGACAGCGTAGGGGATGAAATCACCAAGTCCTACACGAAGAGTGTATTTTCAAGCCTGGAAGAACTTTCACAAGGATTTGCCAAGGCATCGGATGGGGCTAAGAAGCTGGAAGATGGAGCTGGAATGCTGAATTCCGGATTCGGAACCTATACAGATGGTGTCCACAGCTTGGCGGATGGGACTTCCAAACTCGCAGCAGGCTTGAATCCATTGGAAAGTGGAAGCAGGGAGCTCGTTCAAAACATGCAGAAGCTAAACGGCGGGGCTGCAAGTCTGACATCAGGCTTGGGACAGCTTAAGGACGGCAGCAGTCAATTGGCAGCCGGTGCATCATCTGTTCAAAGCGGATTGGATCAAGTAAGTTCATTGGCAAAAGCATCATCACAAGATGTGAGCCAATCAGCGGATGATTCGAAAAGCCTTACAGAACAAATGCAGCAGTTTGCAAAAGATCACCCAGAGCTTGCGGATGACCCTAAAATGAAAGAAATGCTCAATGCCAGCCAGTCGATTTCTCAAAATCTTGCCAAAGCAAATGCAGAACAGGCGGCACAGGCAAATGGAATAGAAAAATTAAAGGCCGGCCAGCAGGAAGTTGCGGGTGGTGCTAAAACCATCAGTGAGAAACTGGCTGAGGCATCAGCAGGAGCCTCCAAAATTTCTGATGGAGCAGGCCAATTAAATGCCGGCATGGAAAAATGGTCAGGCGGCTTCTCGGCATTTGCTGACGGTGTCCAAAAGGCAGACAATGGTGCTCATCAGCTGGATCAATCTTCTGGAAAGCTTGCAGATGGAGTCAATAAACTGAAGGATGGAAGCGGGGAGCTTGCTGTTAAATTGACTGAAGCGGCGGATAAATCATCTGATATCAAATCAAATGATGCCATGGTCAATATGTTCTCACGCCCTGTCCAGCTCGTTGAATCGCAAATGAACAAGGTGCCGAACTACGGAACAGCCATGGTACCGTATTTCTTGACGCTGGGATTGTTTGTCGGAGGACTCTTGGCAGCCAATGTCATCCCGTTCGACCGGAGATCCAAGTTTGGCCATTCCGGCTGGACGCACTTCGTCAATAAAGTGTCACTGTATCTGTCCATCAGCATCCTGCAGACCATCATCGTAGATGCTGTCATATTGTACGGATTTGATATTCACGTCCTCGACCTTCCTCGCTTTATTTTGTTGAGTCTGTTGACATCGTTTATCTTTGCAACGCTCATTTTGATGTTTGTGTCGCTGATCGGGCCTCTTGGGAAGTTTGCAGCTATTACGCTGCTTGTCACCCAACTGGCATCTTCAGGCGGAACCTTCCCTATCCAGCTCGCACCTGACGCGATCAGGGAAATGGGGAAATTCCTGCCGATGACCTATGCAGTCCAGGCATTCCGCAGTGTCATCTCAACAGGCGACTGGACGCGCTATTGGAATGATATCGGAATACTAGTCCTATACATTGCATCGTTCCTTGTGATTGCATTAGTGATGATCCTAATTGCAAACAAGAAAAAGAAAAGCAGCTCAGCCGAACAGCTCACAGCATAATATGTAAAGGGGTATGGACTTTGTCTGTACCCCTTTTATGTGGCTTGCTTAATGGTGGTGATGGGGGCAAAATGAGATGGCGGCAGTGGAGAAATGCCCTTTAGGTAGTGCAGGAGGGGCCCATTGAAGTTACTGTGATGGCGATAAGAATCTGCGAGGGTGCTGGATGGACAGAATGGGGCTGCAATGGGGAAAAATTGCTCTCCAAAGGGGGGCGAGAGGGCCAAAATAAGGTTGGAAGTGGGAAAGAATCTCCCTTGGTAAGTCAAAATGAGGGGAATAGCACGAAAATCATGGTGGATTACAGTCATTCTGAGGGTCTTTGCGCGAGAAATGCTGGCCTTTGCGCTGAATTTCATTGCCTATGCGCGAAACGTCGGCTCCTATGCGCCGGTCAGGAAAGGCTATGCGCCAAAACAGACTTCTTATGCGCGAGTGGCAAAACCTCCTGAGTTCAAGTGGCAAAACCTCCTGAGTTCAAGTGGCAAAACCTCGGTATAGAAACTCCTCTCAACCGACATAGTCCGACAAAAACTGGGGCGTGATAATGCACCACATAAACTGCCGCCCCCTAGCGTACGCCACCCCTTTTTTCAAAAGAAAATTGCCCTCTCGTTTTTAATGTTTTAAACTGTTAAGATAATGAACGACATGATGGAGAGATGTGAATGGAACAACAGATAAAATATGACATTATGGAAGTCTGTCTCCTGGCCGGAAAGATCCTGCTCGAGAGCGGCGCAGAAACGTATCGCGTAGAGGATACAATGATGAGGATTGCTGCATCCTATGGCATATCTCAATCACACAGCTTTGTCACGCCAACTGGGATCATTTTTTCCATTGAAACATCTGAACCGACAAAGACAAAGCTTATCCGGATTTCCGATCGAACAACGGACTTAAAGAAAGTCACAATGGTGAATCGGATTTCACGGAAAATAAGCGGCGGGGATGTCAGCTTGGATGAGGCCTATGAGCTTTTGAAAGATGTTGAAAAGTCCAATCTATCCTTTTCATTTTTTACACAAATTTTGGCTGCCTCTATTTCAAGCGGCTGTTTCCTGATCATGTTTCAAGGAGTTTGGCATGATTTCCTGGCTGCTATGCTTGCAGGGGGAATCGGGTTTTTTGCCTTGGTGTACTTCCACAAGCTTGTCCCCATTAAGTTCTTTGCTGAATTTTTAGCATCGATCATTATTGGCTTAATATCCTATTTCTTTGTGGATACAGGGGCCGGATATGAGTTGGATAAAATCATCATCGGTTCGGTCATGCCCTTGGTACCGGGTCTTTTGATTACGAATGCGGTCCGGGATCTGATGGCAGGACACCTGTTGTCGGGACTCTCAAAAGGGGCGGAAGCATTTCTGACGGCTTTTGCCATCGGTTCAGGAATTGCAGTCGTATTGACTTTTTTATAGGGAGTGAACAAACTATGCTCGTTGAACAGCTGATAACAAGTTTTATCTCTTCTGCTGGATTCGGTATCTTATTTAATGTCCCAAAAGAGTCGATCCTGAAGTGCGGGATCGTCGGGATGATCGGATGGATCAGCTATATCCTATTGACGGATGCCGGCATGGAAATGGTACTGGCGACTGTCCTGGCATCGTTTATTGTCGCGGTCATCAGCCAATTCTTTGCCAAGCTGTATAAAACTCCGATAATCATTTTCACCGTCGGCGGCATCATTCCCCTTGTCCCTGGCGGAATGGCCTACGATGCGATGAGGAACTTCGTCGAGAACGACTACAATTCAGCCATCAACCTGGCAGCCAGGGCATTCATGATCTCGGGTTCCATCGCGATGGGCTTGGTCTTCTCGGAAGTGATCAACCAGATCATCCGTAAATCGAAATTGGGCGTCAAAAGATGAAGCTTTGCCGTTAGTCGGCAGGCTTCTTTTTTATGCGAAATTTCATGTAAATGAATTCTCAAAGTAATCAAAAAAGTATATGATGAAGAAAGATGTTGGTTAGTTTAACTGAAAGCTTTAATTCGAGATATTTAGTGACTTCAGTTCCTTTCATAAAGGAGAGGAGGTTCATACATATGCGTGGAGGAAATGACATGTTTAAAATCAGGACATATATAAAACCTTATCGGATTTCTGCCGGCTTTGCACTATTATTCATGCTTCTGGAACTGGTGGCTGAACTTTGGCATCCGATATTCATGGCGAAAATCATCGATGAGGGAATTCTCCAAAAGGATTTTCCGATTATCTTGAAATGGGGGGGAGTCATGGTTGGACTCTCGCTTATCGGCTTTCTTTCCGGGATCATGAATTCCTTTTTCTCAAGCCATGTCAGCCAGAGTTTTGGCTATGATATCCGCCAAAGTGTATTTTCAAAGATCCAAGCGTTTTCCTTTGCAAACTTTAATCGGTTTCCAACATCTTCGCTGATAACGAGGATGACCAATGATGTGACACAGCTGCAGCAAACCGTGTTTGCAAGTTTAAGGATCATGATGAGAGCGCCGCTTCTCGTACTTGGAGGAGCCATAATGGCTTTGACGGTCAATGTGAATCTCGCATTGATCCTTGTGATTGTTATACCGGCCCTGACACTTTTTCTTATTTGGATGATGCGAAAAGCAGGCTCCTTATTCAGAGGTGTTCAGCAAAGGCTTGACCATGTAAACCTAGTGATGAGGGAAAATCTTATCGGCATTCGCTTGATCCGGGCTTTTTTGAAAAAGAAGCACGAGGTCAATCGCTTTACAGGAGCGAATGAAGAATTAAGGGATAAAACGATTTATGCCTATCGATTGATCGAAGTAACCCTTCCTGTACTTGTGCTGGTCATGAATGTCAGCATCATCCTTATATTGTGGCTGGGCGGAAGAGGGATCGAATCCGGCAGTGCATCCGCAGGGGATGTTGTGGCTGTAGTCAATTATGCGACAAGGGTTTCAGCTGCGATCTCCATGTTCACTTTCATCATCATGAACTTCTCCCGTGCCCAGGCTTCAACACACAGGATCAAGGAAGTCATGGAAACAGAAATCGATTTGACTGAATCAGAAGAATTGCATGAGTCATCGGCCATTACATCTGGCAAAATTGAGTTTGACCATGTCTTCTTCAAATATCCCGGTACAGACGAGGACGTATTGGAGGATGTCACTTTCACTGTCGAACCTGGGCAGAGGATGGCCATCCTTGGCTCGACCGGATCAGGGAAATCATCGCTCTTTCAACTTGTTCCGCGGTTGTATGATACAACTGGCGGGACTGTCCTGATTGATGGCAGATGCGTTGAAAAAATGAAGATTGAAGAGCTGCGGAAGCAAATCGGATTCGTACCGCAGGAAGCACTGCTTTTTTCTGGTACAGTGGCTGATAACATTGCCTGGGGGAAAGAAAACGCCGGGGAAGAGGAAATCTGCAGCGCAGCAAAGGATGCTCAGATCCATGACACGATCATGAAGCTCCCGAACCAATATGACACGGTATTGGGGCAGCGCGGGGTGAATTTGTCAGGCGGCCAGAAGCAGCGCTTATCCATCGCCCGAGCACTTGTCAGAAAGCCGAAGATTCTGATGCTTGATGACAGTACGAGCGCACTTGATTTGAAAACGGAAGCAAACCTGCTTAAGGCGCTGAAAAAATATTCCTGCACCACTCTGATCATTACACAAAAAATCAGTACGGCCCTTCAATCCGATATCATCCTCCTTTTGGAAGACGGCAAAGTGATTGGTAAAGGGACGCATGAGGAATTAATAGAAACATCCCGCTTGTATCAGCAAATTTTTGCATCACAGTTTGGAGAGGAGAGCTTGAAGAATGTCCAGACCTCCTAATCAGCCCATGGGCGGCGCAGTAAGACGAGGGCATCCCCACGGATTCCCTAAAAATAAGGTAAAGCTAAAGGATTGGAAAAGCACCGTATTCAGGATCTGGAGCTATCTGGCAGACAATAAGGGCCTCCTTGCTTTGGTCCTGCTAATGGTTGTCGCGAGTTCTATCCTTGGCTTGCTTGGCCCCTATTTAATCGGAAAAATCATCGACCACAATATCGTCCCGAAGAAAACGGAAGGCTTGACCTTGCTCCTTTCCGGGCTATTTCTAGTGTATGTTTTTTATTCCATCGCTGTTTGGTACCAAAACTACTGGATGATCGGCATTGCACAAAAAACGGTCAATACCATGAGAAAGCAGCTTTTCAGGCATTTGCATGAACTTCCGATCCCATTCTTTGATAAAAGGCAGCACGGGGAGCTCATGAGCCGCGTCACAAATGACATCGAGAATGTCAGCCAAACCTTGAACAGCTCCGTTATCCAAGTATTTTCGAGTGTGCTGACGTTGGCGGGAACCATCATCGTCATGCTTTGGATAAGCCCGCTGTTGACGCTTTGCACATTGATCATCGTCCCATTGATGGTGCTTGGGATGAAGTGGATCACAAACAGGACCGGGAAGCTTTTCAAAGAACAGCAGCGAAACCTTGGTGAATTGAATGGGTTCATTGAAGAGACCATTTCCGGCCAGCGGATCGTCAAGACGTTTTCACAGGAAAAGAAAATGATTGCCGACTTCATGGTGAAAAATGAGAAGCTTAAGAAGTCAGGCTACTGGGCACAGACTTACTCCGGCTTTATTCCGAAACTGATGAACATGCTGAACAACCTCAGCTTTGCCATCATTGCCGGAATCGGGGGGATCTTTGCCTTGAAGGGAAGCATCTCAATCGGTGCCATTGTGGTGTTCGCGGAATACGCAAGGCAGTTTACCAGACCCCTCAATGATCTAGCGAATCAGTTCAATACCTTGTTATCTGCAGTAGCCGGGGCTGAGCGTGTGTTTGAGATTCTTGATGAAGAAGAAGAGGAATCGGATGAAGGAGAGGCGTCGTATCTCCCGATCAAAAAAGGGGAAATTGCCTTCAAGGATGTCACATTCTCTTATGAAAAAGGAAATAAAACAGTCGAAAACATCACATTCCATGTTTCCCCCGGAGAAACGGTTGCATTTGTAGGGCCTACCGGAGCGGGGAAAACGACGATCATCAATCTATTATCCCGTTTTTATCAAGCGGACAGCGGACAGATATTGATCGATGGGCATGAAATCCACACCATGACGCGTGCTTCCCTGCGTGAAAACATGGGATTTGTCCTGCAGGATTCGTTCCTATTTGAAGGGACGATCATGGAGAACATACGATATGGCAAACTTGATGCATCCGATGAAGAAGTAATCGAGTCGGCAAAATTGGCGAATGCCCATACCTTCATCATGAAGCTTCCGCAAAAATACAATACGGTATTGAAGCAGGACGGCAGCGGAATCAGCCAGGGGCAGAAGCAGCTGCTCTCCATTGCCAGGGCATTGCTTGCTGATCCGACTCTCCTAATATTGGATGAGGCGACAAGCAGCATCGATACCATTACAGAGGTAAAAATCCAGGAAGCCCTTCAGCGTCTGATGAAAGGCAGGACGAGCGTAGTCATTGCCCACCGCTTGAATACCATCCAGAAAGCGGACCAGATTTTCGTTCTTTCCGATGGCAGCATCATCGAAAGAGGTTCTCACCAGGAATTGCTGAATCAAAACGGCTTCTACGCCGAACTATTCCAAAATCAGCTTCAGAATGGGGCGATGTGATAGGACGGCCTCTTATGTAAGCGAGTTTCTTATTTTAAGAGAGACCATTTTCTCAAGATTGAGAGGGTGGTCTCTTTTTTTGTTCAATTCAACATTCTTATGCACTTGCACCCCGCCTAAGCAATTTTCATATGTTGTTAAAGCCTTATAAAAACGATGGGGAGGAAATCGATATGAACTCATTCTTCGGTTGGGATCAACCGTATTTATTTGATGGAAGAATGCCTGCGGGGCAGGGTGGAAGCTGGGGTGGCCAAAGCCATCAGTATGCTCCATTAGCGCCAAGTTCGTGGAAAATGCATGATCATTGGGGCCAGCATGGAGGACAGTGGTGTCACCATGGGCCATGGCAGGAATCAAACGATAATTGGGGCAGCCACCATTCTACTCAACATCATCAATGGCATCAACAGCAGCCCTGGCAGCAGCATCAAGGGAATTCGCCATGGGGATGGGGACAGCAAAGCCAGTGGGGACACCAAGGACAATGGGCGCAGCCTGGCGGACAATGGGGGAGTGCTCCAGGGCAGACCCAATGGCACGGAGGACAAAATCCGTGGTACGGAAGCCAAATGGGATATATGCAAGGATAGAAAAAACAAAATGGGCTGGTGCGGACCAAGATTTATCTGGTCAGCCGGGGCCTTTTTTATTGACCGAATTCTGAAGGAAAATAGAACCATTTTGCGTTTGGAAGGAATTTGTTCTACAAAATGTGAACATTTTATGTATAATTTAAAATATAACAAATTTTCAGTTATTAAAAGGGGGAAATCATTTGGAAACATTTATTAACAATTTAAGCGGGTGGCTCTGGAGCTCGCCAATGATTTATCTGTGCCTGGGAATTGGACTTGTTTTTTCATTGATGACGCGCTTTTTGCAAGTAAGGCACATTAAAGATATGGTCATGCTGATGTTCCAGGGTAAAAGCTCTGAAGCCGGCGTCTCATCCTTCCAGGCATTGGCTGTTGCGCTTTCTGGACGAGTAGGGACGGGGAATATTGCCGGTACTGCGACTGCGATCGCTTTTGGGGGGCCGGGTGCTGTGTTTTGGATGTGGGCCATTGCCTTCATCGGAGCAGGGAGTGCATTCGTGGAATCCACGCTTGCCCAAATTTATAAAGTGAAACTGGATGGGCAATACCGCGGCGGGCCAGCCTATTACATTGAAAAAGGGATAGGGATCAAGTGGTATGCGGTGCTTTTTTCAATCGCAGCAGTTATTGCGATGAGTATGCTGATGCCGGGAGTTCAATCGAATTCGATTGCCATCGGCCTTGATAATGCGTTTGGTATCAGTCCAACAATCACAGGTATTGGACTAGTCATCTTATTGGCGGTTATTATTTTTGGTGGTATCAAACGGATTGCCAATGTAGCACAATATGTCGTTCCTTTCATGGCGGTAGGCTACGTATTAGTATCATTGATCATTGTTGCTATGAATATTTCACAGCTTCCGGGAGTCATTGCCCTTATTTTCAAAAGCGCATTTGGGGCAGACCAAGCATTTGGTGGAATCATAGGGATGGCGATTTCTTGGGGAGTAAAACGTGGGATCTATTCAAATGAAGCGGGACAGGGAACCGGTCCACATGCGGCAGCGGCTGCAGAGGTATCCCATCCAGCCAAACAAGGACTTGTTCAGGCGTTCTCCGTCTATATTGATACCTTGTTGGTTTGTTCAGCTACAGCCTTCATGATTCTTTTTACAGGCATGTACAACACGCAGGCAGCGGATAAATCGTTTATCGTTCAAAACCTTCCGGGTGTGGAAGCTGGACCTGGATATACACAGGCAGCGATTGAAAGCGTGATTCCTGGATTTGGCGCTGGAATGGTCGCCGTTGCATTATTCTTCTTTGCATTCACGACCATTATGGCTTATTACTATATTGCAGAAACAAATGTTGCTTACCTATTTGGGGGCAAGAATAATAAATGGGCTACTCTGGTGCTGAAAATTGTCCTTCTTGCTGCTACTTTCTATGGGGCAGTCAAGACAGCCAAACTCGCGTGGGCATTGGGGGACATCGGACTAGGCGTCATGGTCTGGCTGAATATGATCGCCATTGTCATTCTTTACAAGCCGGCGATGAAGGCTTTGAAGGACTACGAGCAGCAGAAGAAGCAGGGGCTCGATCCGGTCTTCAATTCTAAGAAGCTCGGAATTAAAAACGCTGAGTATTGGGAAACAGAATACAAAGTGGAAGATGAAAAAGTCTCATAACGCAGCACCAGGAACAGCGGCATCCGTAAAAGGGTGCTGCTGTTTTTATGTTAGGCTGTATCCGAAAATATTGTTGTTAAAATCTTAATGCCGATTTTAACGTACAAATACCTGTTTTGCCTTTGAAATGGAGTATCCAGGCTCTAGCTAAATTCCCTGAATAGATTGCATAAGTTATCCTGTTTTAAGGCTAAAGCAATAAGCTTTGAGAAAGAGCCTTATGTTAAAATTGGAATTCAGGAAAAAGGGAATGTATAATTTGAATGAGAATTTTTATTATCAGTCAAGGAGATGAATGGACGCTTGAATAAATACATACAAAGAACGGCTGTCGCGATTATCTTCATCATTTTATTCAATCTTTTCACTCTCTTTGATGATACCCATGCAAAGAAGGCATATGGGGCTCAGGAAACCTATTTGGCATTAGGCGACTCCTTGGCAGCGGGGATGACGCCTTATAATGGGATTGGCCCTGGCTATGCAGATATGATTGCCCTTGCATTGAAAAGTGACGACCGGATTGCGGGATTTTCCAAAGACTTTGCCATTCCTGGATATACGTCAGGGCAAGTCCTTGATTTGCTGCAGCAAAAAGAAGTGCAGCTAGCGGTTTCACGTGCAGATATAATCACCCTTTCTGCGGGCGCTAATGACCTGCTGCAAGTCGTAAGGAGTGATCCCGGTCATTTAACGGTCAGCTATGAACAGCTGCAAGCCAATTTTGCCCTGAATCAGGTTCGCCTTAATGAGGAAAAGATTTTAACACTCATCCGCCAACTGAATCCGAGGGCTCAAATCGCAGTGATGGGGTATTATTTTCCCTACCCACATATATTGAACAGCCATAAAAAAGGAATCGGAGAGGAACTGGATATTCTCAATGACATCCTGCAGGAGGCAGCGGAAAAACACGGAGCTTTCTTTGTTCCTGTTTCTCAGGGGTTTGGACTCGACGCGAAAGAGCTGGTGCCAAATCCGGAAGATGTCCACCCAACTCCAAAAGGATATTTGGCCATGGCGAATGCATTTCTATCAATCTTTACTCCGGGAAAAGAATTGCCTAAGGGCATTTTGGATAATCTCCCTGCGCCTATGCCGTTATCCGATTTTATAGAAAAGAAAAAAGCTTTAATGCAGCCTGCTTCCGTTCCATCAGAACAAAAACATCAACCGGCAGCTGCCCGTACGACCCAAGAGAGGGTCTATAAATAAAAAATCACACCATGAAAGAAGGAATGCACAATGCTAAACTTCGGTACAATCGGTACAAGCTCTATTACAACAAAATTCATTGATGCATCAAAAAAAGGCAATAATTTAAAACTAACAAGCGTATATTCGCGGGATGAAGGAAAAGCGAAGGAGTTTGCAGATAAGTTCGGTGCAGAATACATATTTACAGATTTAGAGGAAATGGCAAAAAGCAGCCTCATCGATGCGATTTATATTGCATCGCCCAACTCTATGCATTACGAGCAGGCAAAGCTTTTCTTGAAAAATAAAAAACATGTCATCTGCGAAAAGCCTATTTTTTCAAATAGTGCGGAGCTGGAAGAAATTTTTCAAGTGGCAGAGGAAAATGGCGTTTTTATCTTGGAAGCCATTCGAAATATCCACTCGCCGAATTTTAAAAAGCTGAAGGAGAATATTTCAAAAGCCGGGGCTGTCAGAAGCGCCAATTTGCACTATGTGAAGTATTCTTCCCGCTACGATTTATTCCTTGAAGGGGAAGTGCCGAATATTTTCAACCCCTCATTCTCTGGAGGAGCATTGGTGGACCTTGGCGTCTATCCGATTTTCCTTGCTGCAGGGCTGTTCGGTGAACCGAAGGAAATTTTCTATTATCCAGTCTTATTATCAAACGGCATCGACGGCAGCGGGACATTGGTACTCGTCTACGAAGGGTTCGTCTGCACAATTCTTTGCTCAAAAATTGCCCAGTCGTACGCACCAAACGAAATCCATGGAGAAAACGGGACGTTCATCCTTGATTACGCTGCGCCTATCACATCGATTGAATTTATCGAGCATCACTTCATGAACAAAGAAAATTTGACAGTTGATCAAAATGAAAATGATATGGTGTATGAAATCGAAGAAATCACCGGCATCATCGAAAACAACAATCAAGTAAAATATGCCGAATTGAAAGACCTGAGCAGGCTCGTTCTTAAAATCACAGAGACGGCCAGGAAAAAAAGCGGCATTGTATTCGATGCTGATCAAAAATAAAGTGAAAAGCAGCCCGATTTCGGCTGCTTTTTCTTATTTACAGCTATTTTCACTATTACTTGCTGAAAATCTATAGATTATTAAATGAAAAATGAAGAAAAACATTGCGGATTTCTCCTCACTTCAAGTTTTATGCGCGAGAAATACCTGCTTATGCGCCGCGTCTCATTTTCTATGCGCCAAAACAATTCGGCTATGCCGCCGGACTATGTCGTTTATGCGCCAAAATCCCTTACCTATGCGCCAGCAGCCAATTCTCATCAAAATAAACGGACCAGCACCGCATTATTCGACAAAAACCGGGGCGTGACATAGTCACCTGGCCTCTGCTTTTTCTTTTGGATTGGGACAGACATGAATTTACTGCGCTTACATAATTATTTACTTAGGGAAGCGAAATAAATTCCTTGTAGTATCGATGTAAATTAACTAGTATAGAGAAGGATGATTATATAAAAAGCTTTTATTATGAAAATAGCATTATAAAAAGGCTGTTTTCGTAAGCATTGTTGTTAAAATCTTAAAGCCGATTTTAACGTAAAAACACCTGTTTTGCGCGTTGAAATGGAGTATCCAGGCTCTTTTCCAGCTAAAATTTCTGCATAGATTGCAAAAATTCTGCTGTTTTAATGCGTAAAGCAGCAAACTTTGAGAAGAGAGCCTATAAAAAAGAAGGGTTAGTATGAATCACATAACAGATTGGAAAGAAAGTTTGTGGGTGAGGTTTGGATGGACGCTGCTGTTATCCCTTATTGGAGGAGCGGTCTTTTTCTCCTTCCATGCGCCGATCCCGTGGCTGCTGGGGCCAATGGCGTCAGGTCTTATTGCCTCACGATTTAAAATGATCAGACTGTATTGGCCGGTACAGCTCCGTAATGTCGGATTAATCATTGTAGGATATTTACTTGGGCTTTCAATCACCAAAAATACATTAATCGAAATCAGTCATCAATTGCCGTCGATGCTTATGACGACTTTGATCATTATATTATTCAGTGCTCTAATGGCGTGGTTTTTCTCTAAATGGTCCGGGGTCGATTATAAGACCACGTTGACGGGAAGCATCCCGGGCGGCCTCTCGCAGATGGTGACGCTTGGGGAGGAAATCAAGGGAATTGATTTGACGGTTGTGACCCTCATTCAGGTGTCACGGCTGATCTGCATTATCTTCCTTGTCCCGTTCATGCTATTCAGTCCTCTTTATTCCACAGGGGAAGCAGGAGGGTCTACAGGCATCAAAGCGGCAGTCCAAACGGTGGACTGGTCAGGCTTATTTCCGAATATCCTGGTATTCTTGGCCGCAGCATCTCTGCTTGCATTGCTTGGCAAAAGGATTAAACTCCCGACGCCATTCTTACTTGGACCGATCCTTGCGACTGCCATCATCAGCATTTCGGGCTTAAAAGGACCGCAGCTCCCAAACCTGCTGATTAATATTTCTCAAATATTGATCGGTGGCTATTTCGGCTTGATGATGAAAACAAATCAGTTTCCCAATAAGTACAAGATGGTCGGATTTGCGTTATTAAACGGTGTGATCCTTACATCCTTTTGCTGGGGATTGAGTTTTGTGATGGAGTACGCTCATCATCTGTCAGCGATAACGAGCTTTTTGAGCGTAGCACCAGGGGGGATGGATCAAATGGGATTGATTGCAAAAGAACTGCATGCCAATCTCTCCATCATTACCGGGTATCAGATATTCAGGATTTTCTTCATACTCTTCATAGTGCCTCCAGTTTTGAAATGGCTATTTACGAGGCAGACGCGAAAGGCACGTTCGCTGGGGTGACAGCGTACCTGACTTTTGTCGAATAAAAAACAGCTTGAGGAATTTTCCTCAAGCTGTTTTCTTTCGTCCAGGTATTTAATCCATAATTGGATTGGTCTTGGTTCTTTCTTTTTTATTGGAAAGAACAAGCGCTGCCGTGATAAATGCGAAGTAAAGAAGCGACGCGATGCACATCCAGAGCCAAATCGCTTTGACAGCAGGATTTGCTGCTACCCCTGTTAAGGAAAGCAGGGCAGGGATGGTCAAAGTCACCCAGGATTGGACGAATGCCACTTTTCCGATATAGACATCAAGCTTCTTGTCTGTTGTGTTCAATAAGAAGAACAAGAACCATAGATAAGACCACATAAACCATGTAACAGTATTGATGGCATCATGGAAGTGGGCGAAGTAGACGATGGCATAGACCAGGGCAACGATGGAAACCCATATCGAAAACCAGCCAAGACCTGTGCCGTTCAAATTTTTGTAGACAGTAAAGCCAAAATATAAATAGGTCAATCCGAATAAGAAAATGGCGCCATTGCTGTATAAAGCCCAATTGGATTGATCGGAAGTGATGACAAGGTAGAAAGGGGAAGCCACTTGAAGCGCACCGACGATCAAGTTAAGGACGGCAACGCTTTTTCCTTCTGCTTTCCCTAAAAGCAATAAACTATTTAAAAACAGGACAGCTCCTGATAAAAGCAAACCGACAATTGCCATAAAAAGAATCCTCCTCAAAAAAAATAAAGACCTCCCCACACCAGCGGCATGGAGAGGGAAGAACTATATATTAAAGAACAAAACTTACGATGATAGCGGACAAAATGCTGACAAGTGTAGCACCGTATAATAGCTTCAGTCCGAAGCGGGCAACAACATTTCCTTGTCTTTCATTCAAACCTTTAACAGCTCCGGCGATGATGCCGATAGAAGAGAAGTTAGCGAAAGATACAAGGAAGACGGAAATGATTCCAAGTGTACGCGGGCTGAATTTGTCTGCAACCTTGGAGAGGTCCATCATTGCAACGAATTCATTCGTTACAAGTTTAGTCGCCATGATTCCACCTGCAGATACAGCTTCTGAAGCAGGGATGCTCATGATGAAGGCAACCGGTGCAAAGATGTAGCCAAGGATCTGCTGGAATGTGATTCCGAAGATCATGTCGAATACGTCGTTGATCCCTGCAATCAAGGCTACGAAACCAATCAGCATGGCGCCGACGATGATGGCTACTTTGAAACCGTCCATGATGTATTCGCCAAGCATTTCGAAGAATGATTGCTTTTCTTCTTCTTGGATAACCAATATATCCTGATCCGGATCAACAGTATAAGGGTTGATAATGGAAGAAATGATGAATCCGCCAAACAAGTTGATGACAAGTGCTGTCACAACATATTTCGGTTCAATCATTGTCATATATGCACCGACAATTGACATGGAAACAGTTGACATAGCTGAAGCACAAAGAGTGTATAGACGCTGTTTTGGAAGCTGTCCAAGCTGCTTTTTCACTGTGATGAATACTTCTGATTGTCCGACAATGGCAGAAGCTACAGCGTTGTAAGACTCAAGTTTACCCATTCCGTTGACTTTGCTTAATAGAATCCCGATGCCTCTCATGATAAGAGGGAGGATTTTAAAGTGTTGGAAGATACCAATCAAAACGGAAATGAAAACGATTGGAAGAAGAACGCTCAAGAAGAAAGGAGCTTGCCCGTCATTGGCAATTCCTCCGAATACGAAGGAAATCCCGTCGTTTGCATAATCCAGTAATTTTGTGAATCCAGCTGCAAAGCCTTTGATCAATACAAGGCCGAATTTAGTGTTCAATAGGAGTGCAGCCAATGCAACTTGAATGACAATCATGAGAATGATCGGCTTAATTTTGATATGCTTCCGGTCACTGCTCACTAGAAATGCAAGTGCAAGGACAATGATTAATCCTATGACAGAAATTAAATAATTCATTATGCCACCTCTTTACTGTTGCTAAGATTTTAGTATTTATTGAAAGCGTTATTTGTATACGCTTTCAAATGTGGTAAAAATATACATACGTATGATGTCTGACCTCTGACAATGAATACTATAATACAAACTAGATTCATAAATCAATAGAAAATGTTCAATAGGAATTATTTACAGGGATGTGCGAGGGTTTGAATAGATAAAATCAAGGAAAATGCCGGCCAAGAAGAAGCGGCCGGCACTGAAAATAGTTTAAAGTTTTACATTAATTCAGCTGATAGTTGAACGTCGATATTGCCGCGTGTTGCGTTTGAATATGGGCACACTTGGTGGGCTTTCTCTACAAGGTCGTCAGCTTCTTCCTGGGTAACTCCGTTGATGCCGACATTTAATTTGACGGCAAGTCCGAAGCTTTCGCCATCTTTTCCGATGCTGACTTCAGCTGTCACTTTGGATTCAATTTTCTTTTTTTCTTTTTGAGCAACAAGATGGAGGGCGCTGTCAAAGCATGCAGAGTAGCCTGCTGCAAATAGCTGTTCCGGATTTGTGGCCCCGGCTTCTTCATTCCCTCCAAGTGATTTTGGCATGGAAAGATTCAGGTTTAGGGTGCCGTCGCTGGATGATACTTTCCCGCTGCGGCCGCCTTCTGCTGTTGCTTTAGCTGTATATAATGCTTTTTCCATCGTCGATCTCTCCTTTTAATTAATTGTGCACAATTTAATTTTACAAAATAATAATACCTCAGCCTATTTCACTTGTCAAAAATTTAATTTTGCACAATTGACTTGTATGTGCAGAATTTACTATTATTAAAATATCCATACTAACTCATACCACTTGGAAAGTAGGACAAACATGAATAGCCAACAATTAAAACTTGAAAACCAGATCTGCTTTAAGCTTTATGCAGCAGAGAGGGAAGTCAATAAAATATACAGGCCTATATTGAAAGAACTGGATATCACCTATCCGCAGTATTTGGTTTTGCTTGTGTTGTGGGAAACGAACGCTGTTTCTGTGAAAAGCTTGGGAAGCAGGCTTTATCTGGATTCAGGAACACTCACTCCCATGCTGAAAAGAATGGAGCAGAATGGTCTGATAGAGCGTAAAAGGTCCCCTGAAGACGAGAGAAGCGTCATTATATCTTTAACCGAAAAGGCAAAAGTGATGCAGAAAAAAGCGGAATGCGTCCCGAATATGCTGCTGAAGGAGCTCTCCGTCAGCGAAGAGGAATTGAAGCAATTGAATGCGATTTTGTTGAAATTGCTTCCTGAGGATTGAAAATAAAAATATCGGCCCCATGTTAATGAGGCCGAAGCTTGTCATTGGTGTTGATATTGCTTGTAAATGCTATAGAGTTTTCCGGAGAAATTTGTGAACATTCCAGTTGCTCCCCAATCAAGGAGCATCTTCATATCTTGTTCGGAATTGACTGTATAAGGGTGAACCCATAAGCCATGATTACGCGCTTTTTGGACGAATGATTTATCAAGGAATACTTGTCCGTCATCTGAATAATTCATTCCGATTCCTTCTGCATATTGGCTGATTTCTTCAAGCTCGGAATCTTTCAGGTCAGAAGGAGTGGATGTAAGTCCTGTATCCTCTGCATACTGGCCGTTCGCATTCTTTTCATACCAGAGAAGCTGCACCAAAGGTATGGAAGGATCCAGCTTATGTACCTTCACCAGGCTGTCCTTGCTGAACGATTGAATGATGACATGGCTGGATTCTTCATTCTGCCCTGTAAGTTTATATTTTTTTAGCAAATTTAATAGTTTCTCTTCCATTCCAGGGTAGACATCCGGGGATTTTGTTTCGATATAATAGTGAGCGTCACGACCATAGCGTTGGAATATTTCTTCCAAAGTAGGAACCTTCAAACCGTTG
Source organism: Falsibacillus pallidus (assembly GCF_003350505.1). Classification (NCBI taxonomy): domain Bacteria; kingdom Bacillati; phylum Bacillota; class Bacilli; order Caryophanales; family Bacillaceae; genus Falsibacillus; species Falsibacillus pallidus. Next base: position 154,215 of record NZ_QQAY01000005.1, on the reverse strand, counting down.
TATTCCGGTTTTGCATATTCAGGATATTTTTTGTTGAACCAGCTTCCTGCATCAAGCTGCTTGATTTCTTCAAGCGTCTTATCGCGTACTTCGCCTGTGCCGTTTGTCGTTCGGTCAACGGAAGTATCATGCATGGCAACCAGCTTGCCGTCTTTTGTCATTTGGATATCGATTTCGATATAGTCTCCTTTTTGCTTTTTGACCAAGTCATAGGAAGGGAAGGTATGCTCGGGAGCCAATCCGCTTACCCCGCGGTGGCCGATGATGAGGAATTTATCGTGCCCTTCTTTGGCTGATGCATAACCCGTACTGATACCGGATGCCATAAGGAGTGCCAAACCGCCAATTATCATTTTGCTGATTTTTCTCTTCATCCATTTTCTCCTCCTAATTTTGTAATCTATTTCGTTATCAGTATACGAGAGAGGAGAATGGCTGCACATAGATGTTACGGTTTCTTTATAAACCTTTAGAATACCTTCATACCAGCTTTACTAGATTTATAATTTTGTAACACTTTCATATTATCAATAAGATGTTAGAGATGAGGTTCTTTCATGGATAAGCCGAGATTGCCTAATTTTTTCACCATAAAAGCCAGCGCTGCTCAAAGGAAGACGGCATATGGGTTTGGAGCATTTATGCTACTGCTGACCCTTGCTGCGCTCCCGTTCTTAAGCAGACAGCTTATAGAAGTCAAACCGTTTTTGCCGTCATTCATCGCACTTGTAGCGTTTATTGATTGTGTGACAGGCTACCTTTTTTATCGACAGTACAGGGTTTCAGGATCGCTGCCGCTGCTTGTTTTGGCAGGGACATTCTTTTACAGCGGCCTGATCACGATTCCCCACATCTTGACATTTCCGCATGTGTTTTCTGAGACAGGACTTCTTGGAGCAGGCAAACAGACAGCCGTCTGGTTTTGGGTGTCATGGCACGGGGGCTTCCCGATTGGAATCTTATTTTTCTTAATGGCCTTAAAATATAAAAATATCGCTATTTCAGTGAGAAACAGAAAGTTAACGGGCTTTCTCACAATTGCTGCTGTTGTTTCCCTTGTAGTCGTGCTGACCGTTTTGTTTACACAGTTCAATGATGCACTTCCTGAAATCATCCATGATAATGGATATAATTCGATAATAACCTCGGGAATTGGCCCGGTGATATGGATCATGCTGCTTTTGGCAGTCATCGGACTATTGAAACTGGGAAAAATGAGGACGATCCTGGATGTGTGGCTCACGCTTGCTGTATTTGTCTTTTTTATTGATGTAACGGTGACGCTGATTGCAGGAAGCCGCTATTCGCTGGGCTGGTATTTTGCCAGAATCAACAGCTTTCTTTCCGCAAGCGTCATATTGAGCATCTTTTTATATGAGATGAATCGGCTTTATGCTTTGCTTGCGGAGCAGCAGCAGCGCTATCAATCCCTATTCATGCATAATTCCGATGCTGTTTATTCCATGAATAAAGAGCGGCAGCTGGTGAGTGTCAATAATGCCTGCAGTGAGCTGCTCGGCTACACAAAGCAAGAATATATTCATCAAAACGGCGGGAACTTTATTGCGCCGGAGTATAAAGAAGCAAGTGCTTACCATTTTGAACAGGCCCTGACCGGGAAGCCGCAGAACTATGAATCTGTCGTCCTCCATAAAGATGGCTCGCGGATTAATGTTCAGATTACGACCATTCCCATCATCATTGAAGGAGAAGTGACAGGGGCATTTGGAATCTTAAAAGACATCACTCTGCAAAAAGAATCTGAACAAAAATTGAACGAAGCGAACTTGGTGTTGAAGGAAATGTCCTTGATCGATGCAATGACTGGTCTTGCCAATAGACGCTACCTCGATCAATATCTAGAAGAGAAATGGCAGGAATGCTTTAAAAATGAGCAGCCGATTTCTTTTATCCTTCTAGACTTGGACAACTTTAAAGGATTCAATGATAGCTATGGACATTTGGAAGGAGATCAATGCTTGATGAAGGTAGGCAGGGTCCTTGCCGATGCCGCTGAGTTCCATGGACTAGCTGCACGGTATGGAGGAGAAGAAATGTGCATCGTGCTCCCTGAGAGAACCATTGAATTCGCTTTGTTGATGGCAGAAGAAATCAGAAAAGAAATAGAGGGTTTGTCCATCCCTCATCAATATTCTTCAACAGGTGTGGTAACGGCGAGTCTCGGAGTCAGCACCATTTTCCCAAGTAAAGACACTGGATCCAATGAAGTGATTGACCATGCCGATCAGGCGCTTTATGATGCGAAGAGAACAGGGAAGAACAAAGTTGTAAGCTATGCAGGAGTAAATAGTTAGAGGTTGAATAAAGGCTGTTTTCGTAAACATTGTTGTTAAAATCTTAATGCCGATTTTAACGTAAAAATAGCTGTTTTGCGCGTTGAAATGGAGTATCAAGGCTCTTTTCCAGCTAAATTTTCTGCATAGATTGAATAAGCTACCCAGTTTTAATGGCTAAAGCAACAAACCTTGAGAAAAGAGCCTTGATAAATGAAAAGAAGGGAGTAGCATCCTTTCTTTTTTTTGTGCTTTTCATTTTTGGGCAAATTCACGTTATAATGGATTTAACTATTTGTTGAATTCAATGGATATTTTGATCATAAAGGAGATTAACATGACGAACGCAGTATTATTAGAGAACTTAAAACCATCAATACTAGCGGTGTGGGAAAAAGAAGGATTCTCCCTCCCGACATCCATACAGATGAAAGCAATACCTGAAATCCTCAGCGGAAAGGATCTAATCGCCCAGTCCCCGACTGGAACAGGGAAGACCCTCGCATATTTGCTGCCAGTGATTTCAAAAGTGGATGCCGATAAACAAGCTCCACAAGCATTGATACTGGCTTCCTCGCAAGAGCTTGTGATGCAGATTTTTCAAGAGGTGCAAAAGTGGACGGAAGGCAGCGGTCTGAAGGCAGCTTCCATCATTGGCGGGGCTAATGTAAAGCGCCAGCAGGAAAAATTGAAAAAACATCCACAGATCATTGTAGGTACCCCGGGAAGAGTACTTGAACTGATCAAGCAAAAGAAATTAAAAATGCATGAAATGAAAACCCTCGTTCTGGACGAAGGGGATCAGCTGCTTGTACCGGAGCATCTTGAAACGATCCAGACCATCCTTAAATCTACCTTAAAGGATCAGCGCCAGGTTCTTCTTTTCTCTGCGACTTTGACAGAGCGTTCTGAGCAGATTGGAAAAGAACTTATGGAATCGCCGGAATTGATTAAAGTGGAGAAAGATGAAACGATCGAATCTGATGTCGACCATATCTACTTCGTGTGTGAACCAAGGGATAAACAGAAGATCCTTGAAAAAATTGCACGCCTGGAAGATGTGAAGGCACTCGCTTTCGTGAAGGATATCGGAGAAATCTCCGTCTTGAACAGCAAACTGAAATTTAAAGAACTTCCAGTGGGCATGCTTCACAGTGAACTGAAAAAAGATGACAGGAAGACATACTTAAAAGACTTCCGAAATGGAAAGATCAATATGCTTCTTGCGACTGATGTGGCAGCGCGCGGCCTCGATATTAAAGGCGTTACCCATGTCGTTCATTTTGATTTTCCAAAAGAATTGACGCAGTATGTCCATCGCTCAGGAAGGACAGGCCGTTTCGGAGCAGATGGCACGGTCATTTCCATCGTAACGGACCGCGAAGAAAGAGAACTGAAGCAATTCGCGAAGGAACTGGGGATCGAAGTAGAGAAGAAAGAGTTTTATAAAGGCGGGGTCGTGGACGCCAGATCCTAATAGAACCAGAAAAAGGCATCATCCTTGAATTGGGATGATGCCTTTTGGTGTTTGAGATTAAATTTCCCCATACTCAGGTTCTCCGATTTTGACGAGCTGCTTGCCTCGGTTGGTTCCTTTGAACAATCCCAGGAAAGCTTCCGGGATGTTTTCAAATCCCTCAACGATTGTTTCTTCATAGGTTAATTTTCCTTCAGAAAGCCATTTCCCTAAGTTTGAAGCACCTTCTTTAAAGCGGTCCGAGTAGTCGCTAACAACGAATCCTTTAATCAGGGCACTGGACTTAATCAGCTTAGTCTGAATCCGCGGTCCCTGGTCATCGGGTTTATTATAGGAAGAGATGGCGCCGCATTGGGCGATTCTTGCATGTTTGTTCAATAGATTCAGCACTGCATCGGAAATTTCTCCTCCGACATTGTCGAAGTAGGCGTCCACTCCATTTGGGCAGGCTTCTTCCAATGCAGCCTGGATATCATCGGTTGTTTTGTAATTGATCGCTGCATCAAAACCGAGTTCTTTTTGGATATAGTTGACTTTATCATCAGACCCTGCAATCCCGACGACTCTTGCTCCGAAGATTTTTGCGATTTGGCCGGCAGTGGAACCGACTGCTCCTGCAGCCCCAGAGACGACAACGGTTTCGCCTTCTTTCGGACGGCAGATGTCCTCGATGCCGAAGTAGGCTGTCAATCCCGTCAACCCCAGTATCCCCAAAGCCGTTGTGACTGGAGCCATGTTAGGATCTATTTTCCGTATTTCTTTTTCAGTGGCTTTCGAATATTCTTCCCAGCCGAGCATCCCGGTTACGATATCTCCTTTGGAAAATCGGGAAGAAGAAGATTCAACGACTTCCCCTACGACGCCTCCCACAAGCTTCTCATTCAGATTGAATGGGGCAACGTAAGATTTCTGGTCGCTCATCCGGCCGCGCATATACGGGTCCACGGACAGATACAGATTGTGGATCAATACTTCATTTTCCCCGAGTGATGGGACTGGAACCTCTACAAATTTGAAATGTTCTTCAGTTGGAATGGTTTCTGGCCGCTTCACCAAATGGATTTGTCTATTCATACGAGCTGGCATGGTTAGCCCTCCTTTAATGAAATTGAATCATGATTCACACTACCATAATGGAATCTGAAATTTCAAATATCAACTATTTCCCCTGCAAACCGGTTTCACCCAAAGCAGTCGTTCTGCTAAACTAGAAGAAGTGTCTACCGTATATAAGGCAATAGTCTTTCAATAGAAATGCGCATCAGGAAAGGATGTTAACATGAGTAAAACATTGGTATTAGCAGAAAAACCATCTGTCGGCAGAGATATTGCCAGGGTGTTGAATTGTACAAAATCAGCTAACGGGTATTTAGAGGGCGGCCAATATATCGTCACGTGGGCATTGGGCCACTTAGTGACGCTTGCGGATCCGGAAAGCTATGGAAATGAATATAAGACATGGAAGCTGGAGGACCTGCCGATCATCCCGCCTGAATTGAAGCTCGTTGTCATCAAACAAACCGGAAAGCAATTCAATGCAGTCAAATCATTGATGAATCGCGGGGATGTCAAAGAAATCGTCATCGCAACCGATGCAGGGCGCGAAGGGGAATTAGTGGCAAGATGGATTTTGGAGAAAGCACGGGTCAACAAGCCGGTTAAAAGGCTGTGGATTTCTTCCGTTACCGATAAAGCGATTAAAGAAGGATTTGCAAAGCTCCGTCCCGGCAAGGATTATGAAAATCTCTACCATTCGGCTGTGGCGCGGTCTGAAGCGGATTGGTTTGTCGGCATCAATGCGACACGGGCGTTGACGACGAAGCACAATGCCCAGCTTTCATGCGGACGCGTCCAGACGCCTACATTGAATATCATCGCGAAAAGGGAAGAAGACATCAAAAACTTCAAGCCTGTACCTTTTTATGGACTGACTGCAGAAGCTGGCAATCATGTGAACCTCACATGGAAGGATGCCAAAAGCGGTTCTGCCAGGACGTTTGACAAAGAAAGAGCAGAAGAGCTGCTGAAGAAAACAAAAGGCCACAAAGGGAAGATCACCAACATCGATAAGTCGATGAAAAAGAAATTTGCTCCGAAGCTGTACGACTTGACCGAACTTCAGAAGGACGCTCACCGCCTCTTCGGATTCTCGGCCAAAGAAACATTGGGGATCATGCAGAAGCTTTATGAACAGCATAAAGTCCTGACGTATCCAAGGACAGATTCCAACTATCTATCAACGGATATGACCGATACATTAAAAGAGAGAGTCAAAGCTTGCAGCTCAAAGCCGTATGCAAAGTTCACCATGAAGATATTGAATGCACCGATCAAAGCAAATAAGTCGTTTGTGGATGACAGCAAGGTGACTGACCACCATGCCATCATCCCGACGGAGCAGGCAGCATTGCCGAATAAATTGAGTGCAAAAGAAGAGAAAATCTATGATTTGGTTGTAAAGCGGTTCCTGGCTGTCCTTTTACCGCCATATGAATATGAGCAAGTGACATTGAATGTCCAGATTGGTTCAGAGTCGTTTGCGGCTAAAGGGAAAAAAGTGGTCAAACACGGCTGGAGAGAGCTTTATACCCATCATGACGAAGACGCTTCAGATGAAATGGCAGACCAGATGCTCCCGGATTTGCAAAAGGGCGAGGACTTAGCCATCGTCAATGTCCGGATGACTTCAGGAGAAACGAAGCCGCCGGAACGATTCAATGAAGGAACATTGCTTGGGGCAATGGAAAATCCGGCTAAATTCATGGGTGAGGGAAGCAAAGACCTCAAGAAAACCCTGGAGGAAACAGGCGGACTAGGTACGGTAGCCACAAGGGCAGACATCATTGAAAAGCTCTTTAATACTTTCCTGATTGAAAAAAAGGGAAAAGACATTTTTATCACTTCAAAGGGAAGCCAGCTGTTGGATTTAGTGCCCGAAGATTTGAAGTCTCCATCTCTCACTGCAGAATGGGAACAGAAGCTAAGCGCGATTTCACAAGGGAAGCTATCCAAGAAAGTGTTTATCAATGAGATGAAGACATATGCGAAAGAAATTGTGAATGAAATCAAAGGAAGCAGCCAAAAATTCAAACACGATAATGTAACTGGAAGCAAATGTCCTGACTGCGGGAAACTCATGCTCGAAGTAAATGGGAAAAAAGGAAAGATGCTTGTTTGCCAGGACAGGGAATGCGGCCACCGCAAGAATGTCTATAAAACAACAAATGTAAGATGTCCCAACTGCCATAAAAAGATGCAGCTGAGGGGAGAAGGCGAAGGCCAGTTGTTTGTCTGCTCATGCGGCCATCGCGAAAAGCTGTCGGCATTCAATAAACGAAAAAGCAAGCAGAGTGGAAAGAATGTTTCAAAAAGAGATGTAGCCCAATATATGAAAAAGCAGAATAAGCAAGATGATGAACCGATCAATACAGCTTTGGCGGATGCCCTTGCAAAGTTGAAACTGAAATAAGGGTATGCTGAGAAAGATAAATACAGGGGAAAAAAGACTGAAATGGATGGAAAAGAGGCAACCTAATCGTAATATCAAAGCGGCAGATGGTGAGGACTCTATGACAGAAGCAAAAAGGATAGCCTTCAGGATAGCTGTATTTTACATCATTTCAGGCGCGATTTGGATTGTCTTGTCCGACAATGTATCCATGGCGCTTTCCCAGCAGAAGCTGCAGCTCTATTTCTTTTTTCAACGATATAAGGGCTGGCTCTTTATCCTGGTCACTGGGATCATCATCTATATTTTGGTCCATCAGCGGACCTATCGGCTGCTCCTTTCCCAACGGGAGCTTGTCATGAAAGATGTGAAGCTTCAAGAAAAGACGCAGCATTATCAATCATTATTCCAATACAATACAGATGGTGTTTTTGAAATAACGAGAGATGGAAAAGTTGTTTCGGTCAATCCCGAGGGCGAAGCGATTCTGGGTTTTAAGGAAGATGATCTGAAGCACATGGATTTGTCTTCTCTTGTTCCAGAGAACGAGAAGGAGCGTATTCAAAAGTATTTTTTTGCAGCCCTTCAAGGGGAGCCTCAAATCTATGAGATCACTCTTTTTAATGCCAAAAGGGTAGAGAGAATCACCCGATGTTCGTTCATCCCCATCTACATCAATGAAGAGATTACAGGGGTCTTCAGCATTCTGAAAGATATCACTGAGAGCAGAAAGAATGAAGAGTTGTTGATTTCTTCTGAGAAAATGTCCATCATCGGGCAGCTGGCTGCTTCGGTTGCCCATGAAATCAGGAATCCACTGACCTCCCTTAAAGGATTTGTCCAACTGATGGATCAAACGAAAACCTATGATGAGAAATATATGGAGATCATGATGTCTGAAATTGAAAGAATCAATTTGATTTCCAGCGAAATGCTCATATTGGGGAAAAAGCAGGATGTGGATTTCGTCAGGACGGATATCGCAGAAATCCTGAATCAGGTGGTGCTCTTGATGAAAGCGGAGGCTCATTTCCACAGTGCAAAGCTGAAATTCAATAATAAACTGGATAACCCAGTCTTTATCAAGGCTGATCCTAATCAGTTGAAACAGGTATTCATCAATATTGTGAAAAATAGTTTAGAGGCCATTTCTTCAGATGGAATCGTGGTATTAACTCTGTCCAGAGAGGACGGAAGGGTTCGAATTGAAGTGGAGGACAATGGTGTCGGGATTGATGAAGAGAGACTTTCAAGGCTTGGGGAGCCCTTTTATTCTACAAAGGAAAAAGGAACAGGCCTCGGATTGACGGTTTCATTCAAACTGATTGAGAAGCATGGTGGAACCATCGATATTGAGAGCGAGAAAGAAAGCGGGACAAAAGTGACCGTCACATTGCCTGTTATTGATTAGAGATCGAAAAAGGAGCGTTCCGCTTAGCCGGAAACGCTCCTTTTTCATTAATAGGGTTCTATAATTTTTAAAGGTTTCTTTGCAGGGCCTTCCACAACGTCGCCGTCATAGGTAAATCTGGAGCCGTGGCATGGGCAGTCCCATGTCTTGTCGCCGCTGTTCCATTCACATTCACAGCCCAGGTGAGTGCAGGTCACATCCACAAGGTGCAGATTTCCTTCCAAATCGCGGTAGGCACCTGTACGATCGTCATTATACATCACGATGGCGCCTTCATCCTTTTGAAGATCATCAAGGGAGTTTCCTGGGAACGAGAGCTTCCCTTTGATCAATTCGGCTGCCACATTCGCATTCTCTTTGATGAAATGTTTAACACTTGGATCAGCTTTGAACCTTGACGGATTGAACACTTCTGAATAAGGATTGCTTTTCCCTAATACATAATCCTTCAGCAAGTGGGCCGCGTATGTCCCGTTTGTCATTCCCCATTTTCGATAGCCCGTGGCGATGAGAATGGAAGGTTTGCTTGAAGTGATTGGGCCGATATAGGGGACTTTATCTAACGTGATTAGATCCTGAGCAGACCATTTAGAGTGGATGCCAGCAGCGTCAAAGACGTCTTCTGCAAATTCAGCTAATGCCTGATAATGCTTTTCTTCATTTTCCTTGCTTTGGCCGGCTTTATGGCTTTCTCCCCCGATCATCAGGAGGTGTTGGCCGTCGCACTCGACTGAACGGATTGATCTCTTCGGTTCATCCACACTCAAGTACATGCCGCCCGGGAACTCTTTTTTGCAAGCGGCTGTAATGACGTAGGAACGGTCAGCGTGCATCCTGGTGAAATAGAATCCTTTCTCATCAATGAATGGAAAGTGAGTGCAGGCAGCGAGATGTGAGCATTCGATGGAATGTCCGCTTCTCATCACGACTTTTATTTTCGTATCCTTTTGTATTTCCTTTGCTGTTGTCTGTTCAAAGATTTTGCCGCCTGCTTCAAGGAACGAATCAACTAAATGCTGCAGGTATTTAATTGGATGAAATTGAACTTGTTTCGGAACTTTGAGGGCTGCTTCCACATTCAATTCCAAAGGGATATTATCTAAAATTTCACCCGGAATACCGATTTTCTGATAGGCTTCGTATTCCTTTTTTAATTTATCAGCAGAACTTTTCGTTGTGGCATATAAGTAGGCGTCCTGCTCAACATATCCGCAATCCAGGTTGGCAGCGGCAATCGTATTTTTAATGAAATCAAGGGCAGACTGATTGGCAGCATAATATTGTTTCGTTTTTTCAAGTCCAAAGTGCTGAATAAGTTCATCATAAATCAGATCATGCTGAATGGTTACTTTGGCTGTTGTATGTCCGGTTGTACCGTTCAGGAGCTGATCGGCTTCAACCAGGATGACAGACAATCCTTCTTTTGCCAGAAGGCAGGCAGTGGTAATCCCGGTGATTCCTCCCCCAGCTACGACAACATCACATGAAAGATTTTCCGCAAGAGCGGGGAAAGAGGGCAGAAGGACATCTTTGCGCCAAATCGGTTCTGGAGGGGTATTTTCCCTTAATGAATCAGACATTTTCGTTCCTCCTAAAAATGTATTGTTGCTTTTAAGGTTGCCATTTTACCCGCAAACATGCAGAAAAAAACATCCCGTGCATGTCCCAAAGAATGGGTGTGCAGGGATGTTTCGTCTTTTAAAAATTATCTAGGGTCGTCGTCTTCCAGTCACTAAGTTGAAGATGAAAACAATTAGTGCGATGACCAATAGTAAATGGATCAATCCTCCGCCAACGTGAAGCGTAAATCCTAATAGCCAAAGGATGATAAGAATGATAATAATACTCCAAAGCATTGTGTTTGCCTCCTTTTTGATGTGTTGCTGTTTACGTTAATATCCCCCGAAAAATCAAATCATAAACATAAATTTTTTCTAAGCGAAAATTTTCCTCCTTTTTCCCTAGATAAGCCCGCAACTTTATTTTTCTGAACCTTCACCCGCATAGGCACATACATATAGGTAAGGAACATAGTGGAAGAGGTTTGGACAATGTTGAATTTCAATGAGATCAAGAAGATGATTGAAGGATTGGATAAAGGGTGGAGAGTGAAAAGTGAATCCATCCTTTTCATGGATTTTAATGGGGATGGCGAGGCAGAAATTGCTGCAGGCTGTGCAGCGGACGGCGGCGATTGCCTGGTTTTGTTGAAGAATAATGGTGATACATGGTCCATTGCGGATCAAATGTCTCGAAAGGGGAGTGAGATTCGGTTTATTCAGCCTTTTCAAATTGGCGTCTCAACAATCGCTGTCGGCTGGGATGATCGAACACATGGGCCAAAGCTTGGGATTTATTCTTTTGGCCACGGGAAGATCTCCCCAGTATTAAGGGAAGAAGCGGCTTTCGATAAAATTGAGATTGAAGATATGCCGGGTAGAAAAGGAATGGATGGAATAGATGAAATAGCCATCTGGAGGCATGAAAGCGGAGAAGCCTATCGAATCGGTGTTTACCGGCTGAGTAAGGGAAGGCTTATAGCCGCGTATGATCTTTATCCATATTACTTCCGAAAAGCGGAAGAATATTTTTCAAGTAAAAGCCATTCAGACGTGGAATCTTCGTTTTATCGATATTACCTGGCTGAAGTCCAGTGGAATGCAGGGGATGTGCTAAAATCCTTTTCAACGCTGCAGACGGCTATAATGCTGGAAAATCCCTACCCATCAGAGAAGGAGCTTAAGGTGATCCGGGATCAAATTGAAGCTGTCATTGATCAAAAGTCTGTTCAGTTGTTTCCCGCACCCGTCAAAACTGTTTACGGGGACAAATGGGGGTACATCAATAAACGGGGGATTTTTTCCTTAAAGCCCATTTACGACAGCGCTTCGAATTTTCAGGAAAGCAACACAGCAATCATAAGCAAATCGAACCTTTATGGAATCATTGATCCATTAGGAAATGAATTGGTTCCGCCAGTTTATTCCATAATCAATGCACTCGCTTCCGACCGGTGGGGTGCTGGCAGCAGCAAAGGATTCAGTGTGATAGACCAGAACGGAAAGGTGCTGACAACAGATTATTTTGACTACATCGGCACATTCCATGAAGGAAGGGCCCTATGCGGAAAGCAAAAACAGGGGCAATATGTTTATGGGTATTTGGATCACAGCGGTCAACTGGCCATCCCGCTGCAATACATGGAAGCAGGGGACTTTTCGCATGACGGGGCAGTAGTAAAGGAGGGCGAAAATCGTTATTCATTAATCGACAATTCGGGTACTTCACTCATGCAGTATCATCATTATTTTGTCGGAGAATGCCGGGATGGCATGCTTGCGTTCAGGGAAGAAATGGAGTCTAAACTAGGCTATATTCATAAAAATGGGGAAATTGCCATCACCCCAAGATTCACATCTGCCCAACCCTTCCAAGGAGGGAAGGCGGTCGTTGGGGAAAACGGGAAGTACGGACTGATCGATCATTCCGGGAATTTCATCATCAAACCTATTTATGATGATGTGCAGATGCTGGGGGAAGGAAGGGCAGCTGTCGGCAAAGCGGTCGATAAAACGATTCCTTTCATGGGCTTTCCCAGTGCGTTGTTTGATTTGAAAGGAAAGCAGCTGACGGATTTTAAGTTTGATGGAATGCTGCCGTTTGAGTATGGGCTGTCTTCGGTATTTGATGACAAGAGAACCTACTTCATCAACATGAATGGCGAGATGGCCACAAGCCTTCCAGTCCTTGAAGGGCAGGGGATTTTGACAGTGGATAAAACACTTATCAAAGCAGAGATCGATCGGCGGACGGCCTATTATGATTTTCATGGAGCAATTGTCTGGAAACAGCCTTCTGACATACATTTGAACAGCCAATGGCGCCTCATGGAGCAAAAAGCAAAACCAAATAAAAATTATTTGGTCTATTACCCTGAAGTGCAGGGAATGAATTCATTTGAGCAGCAAAAAGCGCTGAATGCTGAGTACAAAAAGGCAGCGAATATTAAATCCATTCCCATCGCGGAGAAGCTCGACTACCGGTATGAAGGGGATTTTTCTGTTGCCTTCTTTAAAAAAGACCTGTTGTCCGTGGAGTTTGACGGCTACCAATATTATTTTGGAGCGGCACATGGGATGCCCTCAAAAGTATTCGTCCATGCCAACTTGAAAAATGGTAAAGTCTTTTCGCTGGCCGATCTTTTTAAGGGAAAATCCAATTATGTCAAACACCTAAACGAAATCATTTCAGAAAAAATCAAGAACGATCCACAATATGAATATGTATTTCCAGATAGCTTTCAAGGGATTAAAAGCGACCAGTCTTTCTATCTAAACGACGATTCATTAATCATCTATTTCACCCCATACGAAATCGCCCCATTCGCAGCAGGATTCCCCGAATTCAAAATCCCCTACAAAGACCTGGAGCCACTCATCAACAAACAAGGAGAGCTATGGTTAGCATTTCACTAGTTGAATTTTAAAACGGGGCGTAAAAGGTACGGCCCGTTTTATTTTGTACATAAAGTTTTCAAAAATTGGGTATTGAATTCCATAAACTTAACAACTATAATATCTTTATGACAAAGATATTTTGTTTCAAAGGTTTTATGGGGGGATTCATTTTTGAATAAAAAAGATGAGCTGGTCGGCAGCATCGCTCAATCATTTTACGAAATAGGAAGATACATCAATCGCCATCTATCACAAGATCAATCACTGACGCCTCCTCAATTCTTTATCTTGTTCAACATTTTCACTTGCGGCAAATCCACTGTTTCATCATTGGGAAGCAAGCTTGGATTGACATCCGGAGCAACAACGATCGCAGCGAATCGTCTGGTGGAAAGCGGATTGCTCAGCAGGATTAGAGATGAGGAAGATCGCCGAGTCGTTTGGATCGACATCACCGACTCAGGAAAGAATCTGATGGAAGAGTTCAACAATAGACGCAATGATTTGTGGGGGCAAGTATTTGCTGATTTTAAAAATGAGGAGCTGATTCAATTTTTAGAGCTTCTTAAAAAGGTTAACATCACGAAGAATTGAGACAATTGACAGTAGGGAATGAATGAGAATGACGATGGATGAACATCTGAAGAACCTGCAAAGTAAAGGAATTGTTTTGCAAAAAGTCATTTCCAGAAGAAAGCTGTTTTTGAAAATGAACCAAGTGAAGCAGTTCCGCGAAAAAAGAAAAGATGCAGCAGGCCGGAAATAAATCCGGTTTCTCTTTTGGGCTAATAGTTAACAAGGTTAATAATTAATGAACTACATTAAATAGAGGTGGAGAAATGGAACATTTAAATCAAAAACAAAAAATTACTATCATGATTGCGATTATGAGTGCGATGTTCTTTGCAGCCGTCAACCAGACGATTGTCGGAAACGCATTGCCGCGCATCATTGCCGATCTTGGCGGACTGGACTACTATAGCTGGGTATTCACGAGTTACATGCTGACGTCAGCCATCACGACCATCCTGGTCGGAAAGCTCTCTGATATTTACGGCCGTAAACCATTCCTGTTAACAGGGATTGTCGTCTTTATCATCGGTGCCTTCATGTCAGGGACTTCACAGGATATTATTCAACTTATCATCTACAGGGGTCTCCAAGGTTTCGGAGGCGGTATGATCATGTCAACGGCCATTACGGCTGTCGGGGATTTGTTCTCTCCAAGGGAGCGCGGTAAATGGCAAGGGCTCATGAGCGGGGTATTCGGTCTTTCCAGTGTTTTCGGGCCGACTCTTGGCGGATACATCGTTGACCATTTCGCTTGGAAGTGGGTCTTCTGGGTATTCCTTCCGCTTGGTCTTGTGGCATTCTTCTTGATTTGGAAGCTGTTCCCGACAGTAGAAAAGAAACAGGGGGAAAAAGTCGATTATATCGGTTCTGTCTTTTTAACAACAACGATCGTCCCGATGCTTCTTGGGTTTTCATGGGCAGGAACAAAATATGAATGGGGATCTGCGCAGATCATTTCGCTTTTCGCGGCAACTATCCTATCACTGATTATTTTCATTGTGATCGAAAGAAAAGTGAAGACGCCGATCATTCCGTTATATCTATTTAAGAACAGCATTTTCACGATTTCCAATGTCGTTGGTTTCGCCATCAGTGTGGCGATGTTTGGCGGTACAATGTATGTACCATATTTCATTCAAGGGGTTCTTGGCTTCTCGCCGACACACTCCAGCTTCATCACGATGACAATGACCCTTGGCCTCGTATTCGCGAGTGCCATCGGAGGACAGATCATCTCACGGACCGGCAAATATAAAATCCAGGCCATTACTGGTCTTTTGATTACTGCCGTGGGCATGTTCCTTTTGACAACCATGGACAGAACAACTAGCCAATGGTCCCTCGTATCGTTCCTATTGATCATCGGATTCGGTTTGGGCATCGGCATGACAGTCTTTACGTTGACGGTACAAAATGCCGTTGAACAAAAAATGCTTGGTGTTGCCACAGCCTCTTCACAGCTATTCCGTTCATTGGGCGGTACGGTCGGCGTAGCGATCATGGGTACAATCTTGAACACAAGAATGAGCGATCACTTAGCAGAAGAGCTGAAAGGTTCAGCTAGTGCTGTTCCTGCAGATGGAGCAGGCAAGCTGAAGGAGCTGTTGAATCCTCAACTGCTTCTGGATCACGAAAAGCTTCACCAGGCACAGCAATCGCTGCCGCCAGAAATGCAGACAATGTTTGCGAAAATGATTGGGCTGCTGCAGGATTCGATGACATTTGCCCTTTCCGGCGTCTTTACAATTGCAGCATTTGTGATGATTGCAGCCATCATCCTGGCGATGTTCCTAAAAGAGATTCCTCTTCGTGGATCCATAAAAAAGAAAGAGAATAAAGAAGAAGCTGTGTCCATGAAAGCCGCAGCTCAAAAATAAGTAAAGATAAAGAGCAGCCGATTCTAAGGATTGGCTGCTTTTTTATTGGGTAAACAGAACGGTTTTTAGAATTTTGCATGTACTTGTGCAAATAAAGCGATTAAATTTGTCTCTTTCCAGGGTTGAGGATGGATAAATGACTGATATGGCACCAGAAATCGTGTGCTATGCGCGAGAACAGGCGGTCTATGCTCCGTCTTGCTTCTCTTATGAGCCGGAATCCGGCGGCTATGCGCGAGAAAATGTGGCTTATGCGCCAGAACAGGCTCTCTATGCGCCACCCGCCATATCCCATGAAAAAAGTCCAAGTTTCAATAGTAAGACCCCCTGTTACAAACGAGAAAAAGAGACAATTTGATGAAAAACCTCATTTGGACTATCCCATTCTTCATTTTGAAGCATGAAAATAGGAAAAAGTGCTGCAGAATACCCGATCCGGGGTGGGGGAGACGCCAAATCACAGGGAAATCGAGGGGGAGTCGGGCCATGAGTCGGCCCTATGCACCAAAACTGGCGGTCTATGCGCCGCCTTGCTTCTCTTATGGGCTGGAAACCGGCGGCTATGCGCGAGAAAATGTGGCTTATGCGCCAGAACAGGCTCTCTATGCGCCGCCGGCCACCACCAGTGCCTCATCCAAAAGTCGCAGAGAAAGTTCATCCGAATATTGTAGGTGTTTTTCACTCTTTTTTTGGATTTCTTCAATCCATAATCTTCTTACAATAAGAGTAAGAAAACGAGAGTGAAAGGGGAAAGAAACATGAAATTGAATGATAAAAAAACCGTTATGATCACTGGGGCATCCAGGGGACTGGGAAGAGCGTTGGCTTTGGCATTTGCCAAGGAAGGAGCGAACCTTGCTATCTGTGCAAAAGGGGAAAGCGGCCTCAGAAAGGTGCAGGAGGAACTAAGCGCACTTGGGACTGAGGTGCTGGCAGTGACGGCGGATGTTTCCAAAGTAGAAGATGTCGAGAGATTTGTTTCATTGGCGGAAGCGAAGTTCGGACAGATAGATGTTCTGATCAACAATGCTTCGATTTTTGGACCTGGGCCGACCTTGCTGAACGACTATCCTGAACAAGACTTTCTGGATGTTTTGAAAATTAATGTCTTCAATCCATTCATCGTGACGAAACGGGTGCTCCCGGGAATGCTGGTGAAAAACGAAGGCTCCATCATCAACGTCACATCGGAAGCTGGGAAAACGGGCTTCGGTGAATGGGGGGCATATGGAATTTCGAAATTTGCAGTAGAAGGGCTTACACAAACCTGGGCAGATGAACTAGAAGGAACGAATGTAAGGATGAACATGGTGGACCCGGGTGAGATGAATACGGTCATGCATGATATTGCCGTACCAGGATGCGATTACGAATTAGCAGATCCGAATGACGTAGTGGATGTATTTTTATATTTGGGGTCTGATGCATCAAAAGGTATTTCGGGTGAACGTTTCGAAGCTCAAAATTTTTCATTGGAAGGAAGTGTGGAATGATGACTGTTTTATCCCATAAAAATTTTCAGGTGCCGGAATATTTGAACGCTTCCGTTCCTGCTGAATACCGTGGATTGACAAGAGACGGGGTGAATCTGATGGTCATTGACTCCAATAGCGGGAATACGCATCATAACAGCTTCCATGAGATCGGTTCATATCTGGAGCCGGGTGATGTATTGGTTTTGAATAATAGCAGGACCATTCCATCTGTATTAAAGGGGAGACAGGATGGAATGGAAGTGGAGGTGCGCCTATCGCGGTCCATTTCGGATCATGAATGGGATGTTCTTGTTGTCCAACAGGATGCAGACCTTTCTAAGCCAATCTATTTTGAGGATGGTATCGAAGGGAGTGTTGTTGGAAGCGGCAGTGAGTTCCCGCTTGTGACCATGTCTTTTTCCGTTGGAGGATCCGAGCTGTTCGATTTCTTCTATCGATATGGCAAGCCGATCCGCTACGAATATATTGAAAATCCATGGCCGCTGCAGGCGTTTCAAACGGTATACGGATCAGTGCCGGGTTCTGTGGAGATGCCGTCTGCAGGGAGGGCTTTTTCATGGAAGATCCTGAATCAGTTAAGGGAAGAGGGGATTGAGCTTGCGTTCATCCAGCTGCATGCAGGACTAAGCTATTATGGCAATGATCTTTGGCCAAATCCGGACGGGCATCCGGAAGCCTATGAAATCCCTGAAGAAACGGCACGCCTTGTAAACGAAGCAAAGGAACGAGGTGGAAAGGTGATCGCTGTCGGAACCACCGTTGTGAGGACGCTTGAAACAGCAGCAGATGAAAATGGAAACATCGAAGCTGGGAAGGGCATCACCAATCTTTATATTAAAAAGGGAACAAACTTAAAAGCGGTGGACGGCCTTCTTACCGGATTCCATGAACCGGAAGCAAGCCATTTGGATATGCTCACGGCATTCCTTCCAGAGGATATATTGATGGCAGCGTATCAGGAAGCCTTGGAACATGGCTACTTATGGCATGAATTTGGCGATATGAACTTGATACTTCCGCTGGGAGGAAAAGCATGAAATGGCACCATGGAGGAATCCAAGTTAAGAGCCTCATAGAAGCAATCCGTTTCTATGAGGGTTTCTTTGGATTTGAAACAGTCGGATCACTGAATCTCACCGGAGAAAAAATTATCTTCATGCAAAGGGAAGGCATATTGATTGAATTGATTGAGGGAACAGAGGGAAAGGAGGATGACTGCAGGGAGAGCGGTGTCCATATGGCATGGGAAGTCGATGATCTTGAGAAGTGGATCAAGGAGTTGGCGGAGAAGAATTTGTTTCCTTCAGAGGGTCCCATCTGGTTGAAAGATCTGGATGGGCGAACGGTCTTTTATACAGGCTGCAATGGAGAAACGATTGAGTTAATGGAATGTAGCCAGCATATATTCTGAAAATATTGACTTCTAATTTCTTTCTTTGTAAGCTTGATGTAAAGCGCTTACATATTCGAGGGGAAAGGAAGGCGAGTCACGGTGAAAGAAGAGAAAAAATCAGAGCTAACTGACTATGAAAAATATATACGCACCGAAGAGCTATTAAGCCTGCAGAAAGAGGAAGAAGAGCTTTGCTGCGAGGATGAATTGACGTTCCAGATGATTCATCAAATTGCTGAGCTTCATTTTAAATTAGTCATTCAATATATTCATCGGGCAGATCGTTTCATGAGGGATGATGATCTTTTCGTAGCTGTCACCCAGCTGAGAAGGGTCAATATGCACATGAAGCAGCTCCCGGAAGTTTTTAATTTAGTCAAGGTCATCACGCCTGCCGACTACCATACGATCCGTTTGTATTTAGGGAGGGGAAGCGGCCAGGACTCTCCTGGGTTCAATCGTATCCTCCAGCTGGGGCCGACTTTATGGGAGCCGTTTGAGGCACTGCTGAACAATAGGATGTTGACCCCGCTAGAAGTTTATAAACAACCTCAAAAGGAACATCAGCTGTATGATTTGATGCAGGAATTGATTCAATTCGATGAGAACTTCCAATCGTTCAGGCATCACCATATCCAGCTCGTGCGTAGGATGATCGGATTTGATACGCAAAGCTTAAAAGGCATCCCGGCTAAAGCGTTGGAGCGAGGAGTGAAATTTGAATTCTATCCAAAGCTGTGGAAAGCCATTTCGGAATTGACGGATTTTACCGGTTCCAGCTACAATGCGCAGCCATTAAAAGAATGATAATA
The DNA here is from genome assembly GCF_003350505.1 of Falsibacillus pallidus. Taxonomy (NCBI): domain Bacteria; kingdom Bacillati; phylum Bacillota; class Bacilli; order Caryophanales; family Bacillaceae; genus Falsibacillus; species Falsibacillus pallidus. The sequence goes on along the minus strand of NZ_QQAY01000005.1, from coordinate 134,977 downwards.
AACATTAACCCCCTCCTTAATCAAGGAGGGGGTTAATTTCAAATTAAAATAATTTTGTCGTCCAGTTTTCACAATTCCATACTTCTGTCGCCACTTCTTGATAGAATTCAGGTTCATGGCTGATCAGCAGGATGCTTCCTTTGTAGGCTTTTAATGCGCGCTTCAGTTCTTCCTTGGCATCGACGTCCAAGTGGTTGGTAGGCTCGTCCAGTACAAGGAGGTTTGTTTCTCTATTGATCAGTTTGCAGAGGCGGACTTTGGCTTTTTCCCCTCCGCTCAACACTTCGACCTTGCTTTCGATATGCTTAGTCGTCAAGCCGCATTTCGCTAGGGCTGCACGCACTTCGTATTGTGTGAAAGAAGGGAACTCCTGCCACACTTCCTCGATGCATGTGTTATAGTTGCTGCCTTTGACTTCCTGCTCGAAATAACCTGTGAACTGGTTCTCGCCGCGTTCTACAGATCCTGAAATTGGTTTGATTTCTCCAAGAATGCTTTTCAAAAGAGTCGTTTTCCCGATTCCGTTTGCCCCTACAAGCGCAAGCTTCTGACCGCGCTCCATGCGAAGATTCAATGGACGGGACAGCGGCTCATCGTATCCGATGACAAGATCCTTCGTTTCGAAGATCAATTTGCTGGAAGTCCTTGCTTCTTTAAATTGGAATTCCGGCTTCGGCTTTTCAGCAGCCAATTCGATGACATCCATTTTATCCAGCTTCTTTTGGCGGGACATTGCCATGTTTCGGGTAGAAACCCTTGCTTTATTGCGTGCAACGAAATCTTTGAGGCCAGCGATTTCCTGCTGCTGTTTTTTATAGGCAGATTCAAGCTGCTGCTTTTTGACTTCATAGACTTTCATGAAGTTGTCATAGTCTCCTACATAGCGGTTCAGTTCCTGATTTTCCATATGATAGATCAGGTTGATGACGCTGTTAAGGAACGGGATGTCATGCGAGATAAGGATAAACGCATTCTCATATTCTTGAAGATAGCGTTTAAGCCATTCGATATGCTGCTCATCCAGGTAGTTGGTCGGCTCATCCAGTAATAGGATTTCCGGCTTTTCCAAAAGGAGTTTTGCCAATAAAACTTTTGTACGCTGACCGCCGCTCAAGTCCTGCACATCTTTATCAAGTCCGACATCGTCAAGTCCAAGTCCGCGTGCGACTTCCTCAACTTTTGCATCGATAACATAGAAGTCGTTGTTTGTCAGGATATCCTGAAGCGTTCCGGACTCTTCCATCAATGCTTCCAGCTGATCTGGGTCGGCTTCGCCCATTTTGGCAAAAGTATCGTTTAATTGGGTTTCCAAGTCGAATAGATATTGGAACGCACTTTTAAGGATATCCCTTATGGTCAATCCTCTTTCGAGTACGGTATGCTGATCGAGATAGCCGACGCGTACATTCTTCGACCATTCCACTTTCCCCTCATCCGGCTGAAGCTTTCCTGTAATGATATTCATAAAAGTGGATTTTCCTTCTCCATTTGCCCCGATCAAGCCGATATGCTCGCCCTTGAGAAGACGGAAAGAAACATCGTTGAAAATGGCTCTGTCTCCGAAACCGTGGCTTAAGTCTTTAACGGTTAAAATACTCATTAGTCATCTGCACCTTTTCTATAATCTGTTCTATTGTTTCTGCATGAATGCTGCAGTTTTTTTGTGTTTTTCTTCCTATTCGATTATATCTGACTTGCACATCAGTGAAAAGGAACAAATATTTCAAAGGAGGTGCGGGCGAATCTTCACTCATTCTTGAATCAACACGGCCCTCACTGGACAGCCATCTGCCTCTGCCAATGGAAGGGGCAGTGCGATCAGATTATAGACACCCGGTTCAACGCCGTCCAAAACGATTCCTTCAAGAATCTGAATATCATATCTTTGCAGGGAATGGTGCGACGGTAGTCCTTTACTATCCAATTCATCGACAGAAGGCACATCCACCCCGATAAGATCAATCCCTTTTTCTTTTAAGAAAGGTGCTGTATTTTCATGAACACTCGTGATGGTTTCCGGGAATTTGCTCCTGTCGGTCCATGACCCGGTTTTGATCAAAACCTTTGAAACGCCGGAGAAATCAAATTTTGAGAGCTCTTCTTTGGAAATGACGGCAGCTCCTGTCAGGTCAACGACGAGTGCTTTTCCGATGAACCGTTCTAATGGCAGGTCCGCTACGCGTGCTCCTTCGTCATCAAAATGGTAGGGGGCATCGATGTGAGTTCCTGTGTGAGCGCTCATTTCGATCTTTCCGACATTGACGGATCCGGAATCCTCCTTCGTCCAGCTTAATCCGAATGTAAAAGGCGCATCACCCGGCCAGACGGGGATTTGATTATGCAGGCGCTGTGAGATATCGATGATTTTCATGTGACATTTATCCTTTCTATTAAGCTCTTTTCTCAACGTTTGTTGCTTTTAGCCATAAAAACTTTTATGCGACGACTTCGCGTTTGTTTTCAAATTGCAGGTAAGTTTGTTCCTTCATGATTTCTTTCAGGATTTGAACGGTTTTCCAAACATCTTCATAGGACGTGTAAAAGGCTATCGGTGCCAGCCGGATGATATTCGGGGCCCTGAAGTCCGGTATGACATTCTTCTGTTTCAAGGCTTTGCAGATTCTTGCTGCTTCGTGATGCTGAAGACAGACATGGCCGCCTCGTTTTGAATTCTCAGTCGGATTTGAAATCGTAAAGCCTTCGTCTGAAAGTTCATGCTGAATCAAGTCCATCATATACCTGGTGAGTTTCAATGATTTTTGCCTCAAGGAATGGATTCCCGCTTCTTCAAATAATTCAAGCGATCCTAAAAGCGGGGCACAGCTTAATACATGAGGCGTACCGATTTGAAAAGCCCCGGCGGTTGCTGCAGGAGAGAGGGTATGATCCATATCGAACTGCTTATCCTTTTGGGAACTGAACCAGCCGGCAAGCCCCGGTGCTTTTCCGAGATGTCTTTCATGGACGAACAATCCGCCGACGCTTCCTGGTCCGCTATTTAAATATTTATAGTTGCACCACATCGCAAAATCGACGCCTGCTTCATGGAGTGAATGCGGAAGCGCCCCGATGGAATGGGCAAGGTCGAAGCCGATGATAATTCCCCTTTTATGCGCTTCTTCCGTCAAATAGGGGATGTCCAAAAGCTGGCCGCTTCGATACATGACAGAAGGAAGAAGCACCAGTGCAATATCATCCGTCATAGCGTCTACGATTTTCTCTTCGCTGAGGGTCATTCCGTCTTCGCTTTTCACTTGGACAAGATGTTCCTCAGGAGAAAGGCCTTTGAGTTCCAGCTGGCTTTTCAGCGCATAGATGTCAGACGGGAATGTGAGTTCATCTGCCAGGATCTTCGTGCGTTTTCCGCCGGGTTTGAAAAAGGTCGCAATCAGCTGGTGAATGTTGACGGTGATGGAACCGGTGACGATGACTTCCTCTTTTTTTGCTCCGATAAGAGGGGCTGTTTTTTCGCCTAGTTTCTCTGAAATGTAAAACCATGGCTGGCTGCCTGACATCCATCCGTCGATTCCATGCTCCTTCCAATCATTAAGGGAGGCTAGGAGAGTCTTCTCTGCTCTTTTTGACATAAGGCCGAGGGAATTGCCGTCCATATAATAGGTATCTTCTTTCGTATAAAACTCTTCTTTGAATTTTTTCAGTGGATCTAATGCGTCTAATTCCTGTGCATATTCATAGGAAAAAAGATTTTCTGTTTCCATTTTTACTAAAACCCCTTTTCTTTTAGTTGCTTTACTTAAACAATAAACTATATTATTTGAATAGTACAACGATTCTTTACGAGGGGGAGATCAAATGATTAAAACAGCGATGATCGGTCTTGGAGCCATCGGGGAAAGACTATTGGACAAGTTCCGCAGCCACGAAGATATTCAATTGGCTGCCATCTGTGAACAAAATGAAGAGAAAGTGGCTGCATTTAGGAGCAGGCTGCCTGAGGTGTCATTTTATACGGACTATAAAGAAATGCTGAATGAACCGTTCGATTTGGTCTATATTGGAGTACCGCCGAAATTTCATCATGATATCGCTCTTTATGCAATGGAAAAAGGGATCCATGTGATTTGTGAAAAGCCATTGGCCAACTCTTTGGAAGAAGCGGAAGAGATGGCAGCTGCAGCAAAGAAAGCCGGTGTCGTGAACGCGATTAACTTCCCGCTGATGTACAGCAAAGCGGTCTATACATTGAAGGAAAAAGCAGCGAATGGAGAAATCGGCGAGCTGAAAAGAGTCGAATTGAAAATCCACCATGCCAAATGGCCGCGCCCATGGCAAGAAAACGCCTGGATCGGAGGCAGGGAGCAGGGAGGGTTCATCAGGGAAATATCTCCTCACTACATACAATTGATGCATGATGTATTAGGTGAATTGAAGAATGTCGAAGCTAATGTTCAATACCCTGAAGATGAAGCATTATGTGAAACGGGCGTGATCGCAAGTATGGAACTGGCTGATGGCACTCCGGTATTGGTCGATGGATTGAGCGGAATCGGACAGGAGGACCATGTTCTGTTCAAGCTTTATGGGGAAAAAGGAACGCTTTCCCTTGTCAATTGGGGGACCCTTGAACAAGGGACCGCTGCATCTCCATCGGAGGAGATACAACCGTTAACGGATGCTCCTTCGGTTGATCTTATTTCTGAAACAGTCAAAGCGATTAAAGGACAGGATAGTAAAATCGTTACTTTTGAAGATGGCCTCCGTGTTCAGGAAATATTGGAGCAGCTTTTAGGGAAAGGGACCAAAGTCCATAATTAACGGGGTGATTGGATGAAAACAAATGCTGTGAGAATGCTTGATTCCAAAAAGATAGCGTATGAAGTCCTTTCCTATAGCCATGATGACGGAAAAATTGATGGGGTTTCTGTTGCGGGGAAAATCAATCGGGACCCTAAAACCGTTTTTAAAACATTGGTCACTGTAGGAAACAGCAAGCAGAATTATGTATTCATCGTGCCGGTGGAAGAGGAGCTGGATTTAAAGAAAGCCGCAGCTGCAGCAGGAGAAAAGAAGGTTGAAATGCTGCCAAGTAAAGACATTCAAAAGACAACCGGCTATATTCGGGGCGGCTGCTCACCTGTCGGCATGAAGAAGCTTTTCCCTACATTTGTCGACGGAACGGCCGCCGATTTGGAAAAAATCGTCGTCAGTGCCGGGAAAATTGGCCTGCAGATTGAATTGAAGCCTGACGACCTCATCGGAGCGGTGAATGCATCATTTGCAGACCTGTCAAAATAATGCCTGCGGAGGAAAAGAAACAACCTTAAAACTTCGATAATTTCAAAGGAAGTGTGGAGAGATTCCATGCTTCCTTTCTATTGGAAAGGCTCTTTTCTCAAAGTTTGTTGCTTTTATGCATTTAAATAGGATAACTATGCAACCATGTCAGAAAAATTTAGCTAGAAAAGAGCCTGGATACTCCATCCCAACGCGCAAAATTCGTATTTTCACGTTGAAATCGGCTTTAAGATTTTAACAACAATGGTTGCGAAAACAGCCATTGGAAAAGACATTAATTGTCGAAACATTATAATATAGAAGAAAGTCGGTCGAAATGAGTTTTAAAAACGTAAGGGAATCCCTTGCGCAGGATTTGAATGTTTTAAAGGATACTGAAAAAAATTTCAGAAATAGTTGAAATAAAATAGGTCTTTATTTCAGAAAATTATAACAATAGTACCATATTTGTTCATTTACCCCAATGATATAGTTGAATTGGAACTTATTTCAAAGGGGGATGGATAAAATGAAAGCGCTTAAAAAACTCGTGTTTTTGGCGATTATGGCAGTGATGGTCCTATCATTCACTCTTCAATCGCCAAAAGTGGGACAAGCTGAAGAAAAGACAAATTACCAAAAAAGGGAGCTGCGGGCTGTTTGGATCGCGACTGTCGCCAATATCGACTGGCCATCCAAAAAGGGGCTTTCGGCTGATAAGCAAAAGGAGGAGTTCATTAAACTCCTTGATGACGTAAAAGGAATGGGAATGAACGCTGTCGTCGTTCAGGTCAAACCAACGGCAGATGCATTCTATCCTTCCAAGTACGGTCCATGGTCTGAATATTTAACAGGCGTCCAGGGGAAAGACCCTGGCTATGATCCACTTGCCTTCATGGTAGAAGAGGCCCATAAGAGAAATTTGGAATTCCACGCTTGGTTCAATCCATACCGAATCACGATGAACAGCACTGACATCAATACCCTTTCTGCAGACCATCCTGCCAGGCAGCATCCGGATTGGGTTCTTGCCTATGGAAAGCAGCTCTACTATAATCCCGGTATCCCTGAAGCAAGGAAGTTCATTGAAGACGGCATAATGGAGGTCGTGAAGAATTATGACATCGATGCTGTCCATATGGATGACTACTTTTATCCATATAAGATTGCCGGACAGGAATTCCCTGACAAAGCCACGTATGAAAAATACGGACAAGAGAAGTTCTCCAATATTGAGGACTGGAGAAGGGATAACGTCAATACCCTTGTAAAGGACATCAACACGGCGATCAAATCAGAAAAGTCCTACGTGAAATTCGGAATCAGCCCATTCGGTGTTTGGCGCAACATTGCCAATGATCCAACAGGTTCTGAAACGACAGCTGGCCAGACTAACTATGATGATCTTTATGCAGATACACGCACATGGATCCAAAACGGGTATCTGGATTACATCACTCCACAGATTTATTGGAATATCGGATTCCAGCCAGCTGCCTACGATACACTGGTCGACTGGTGGGTGAAGGAAACAATCGGAAAGCCGGTTCATTTATATATTGGACAGGCTGCTTATAAAATCGACAATAACTTTGTCCCTGAATGGCATGATCCAGAAGAGTATGTCAGACAGATCAATTTGAACCATCAATATGATACGGTCAAAGGAAGCATGCATTTCAGTCTGAAGGATTTAAACCGAAACCCTCTTGGAATCAAGGACAGGCTGACAAATGATGTCTATAGGCACCCTGCGCTGATACCTGCGATGCCATGGCTTGATGATAAAGCACCTCAAAAACCGAAGCTGCGTAATGCTGTAAGAACGGATGAAGGCGTAGAGTTGTCCATTGAAGACCACCATAACAATAAGGATACGGCTTATTACGCGGTCTACCGCTTTGATGGAAATCATAGGGGAGATATCGAGGATGCAGCAAACCTACTCGATACGGTAAGAAAAACAGGAGATAAACAAACCTATACGGATGCAGCGGCGGAAAAAGGCAAGACATACACATATGTCATCACGGCAGTGGACAGGCTCCATAACGAAAGCAGAGTGAATCGATCCATTACCGTAAAATAATAATAGTTTCGACAAAAACCGGGTCGTGCCAGTCACGACCCGGTTTTTGTCGAAAAGAGATACCACTGCGGGTGTTATGCCGGACAATAATCCTGCTGCCACAAAATGTTCATATTTAGGAGGTTGGTCTTGAATTTGCCGGTTTAGGTGGATTTCGACTGGTTCAAAAGTTCTGTTTTCACCTTTGGGGCATAAAAAAATGAAAATAAATGAAACCAAGGAGCATGAAGCCTCGTCTATATAGTCGTAAATCGGCAGAGCAGATTTTAATAAAACATTAAGAAAATCTTAAGAATTTTATGGGATGTTTTTGATGGTGGGCATTTTACGTAAATTTGTTAAAATGGTTAAATTTACAGTTGATTGTTTGGAAAAAAGTATTATTATATTGTGTATGTGATTTACAAAAACAAAAAAATTCATTTACAAATGTTTAATGTTCGGCCTATTGGGTAGATAATAGGTGCGGCGATATGCAATCATATAAATTGCATAGAAGCTGGAAAACAGATATAATGAAGATTCGAGTGTTTTTGTAAAAGAAGAGTTTGAGTGTTGTAAATTACTTTTTTTGTCATAATTTCTAAAAGAAAATTAACATTTTCGCAGCCAAGAATTTATAAAATATTTACGTATGATTTAAGGTACAAAAAATCTTTTTCATGTTTGAAGAGGTGAAAATTGAAATGAATACTCTAAAAGACAAATCACGAGAGCTGATGAACCATAGACTCTCATTTTTCTTTTTAGCTGTAGTAATGTTCTGGATTAAGACTTATGCAGCTTATCGTATTGAATTTAACTTAGGAATCGAAAATGGGATCCAAAAATTCCTGCTTTTCTTTAACCCATTAAGCTCTGCCGTATTCTTTCTAGGCTTTGCATTATTCTTTAAAGGGAAGCTCCAAAATGCCGCCATTATCGTGATTAACTTCCTATTATCGTTCTTGCTGTTCGCCAATATCACTTATTACAGGTTCTTTAATGACTTCATTACACTTCCTGTTTTGACTCAGGCAAAGAATAATGCAGGTGTAGGCGACAGTGCACTAGCCCTTATGAAGCCATGGGATGTCCTTTATTTTACGGATACAATCATCCTTCTGCTTCTAGTATTATTCAAGGTTGTTAAGCCGAAAGCGAAATTGGCAGTGCGTTCACGCATCCTTGTATTTGCTTCTGCACTATTGATTTTCTCAGTGAATCTTGGATTGGCTGAAGCCGATCGTCCTGAACTTTTAACAAGGACATTTGACCGCAACTATTTAGTGAAATATCTAGGTGCGTATAACTATACGGTTTACGATTTAGTTCAAAATGCAAGATCTTCTGCTCAGCGCGCCCTTGCAGACAGCAATGACGTAGTGGAAGCAGAAAACTATATCAAAGCGAACCATACGCCGGCTAATCCCAAGTATTTCGGAAAAGCCAAAGGCATGAACGTCATTTACATTTCACTGGAATCTTTCCAGAACTTCGTGATTGACTATAAAATCAACGGCCAGGAAGTAACACCATTCTTGAATTCCTTGGCTCATGATAATAAAACATTCTATTTCGATAATTTCTTCCATCAAACTGGCCAAGGGAAAACTTCCGATGCCGAATTCATGATGGAAAACTCATTGTTCCCGCTTCCTCAAGGTTCTGTATTTACGAATAAAGCCCAGAACACATATCAGTCTGCACCAGCCATCCTGAAAGATCATGGCTACACGTCAGCAGTGTTCCACGGAAACTATAAAACATTCTGGAACCGCGATGAAATGTACAAGTCAATGGGATATGACAAATTCTTTGATGCAACTTACTACGATATGAATGATCAAGATACATTGAACTATGGTTTGAAGGATAAGCCATTCTTCAAAGAGTCCATGCCAATGCTTAAAGAATTGAAGCAGCCGTTCTATACTAAGTTCATTTCACTTTCCAACCACTTCCCATTCCCAATGGATGAGGGAGACACAGACTTCCCTGCAGGGGACTTCGGTGATGGTGTAGTGAACCACTACTTCCAAACGGCTCATTATATGGATGAAGCATTACAGCAGTTCTTTACTGATCTAAAAGAATCTGGACTAGCCGACAATACTGTAGTCGTTATGTACGGGGACCACTACGGCATCTCTGAAAACCATAACGCTGCAATGTCAAAAGTAATGGGCAAGGATATTACTCCATTTGAAAATGCTCAGCTTCAACGTGTACCGTTGTTTATCAGTGTACCTGGCGTGAAAGGCGGCCAGATCCACAAGTATGGCGGAGAAGTTGACGTTCGCCCAACATTGATGCACTTGCTAGGTGTTGATACAAAAGACTTCATGACGTTTGGTTCCGATTTATTATCTGACCAGCACCGTGATCTTGTTCCGTTCCGCAACGGCGACTTTGTATCCTCTAAGGCATACCAAATCAATGGAACGTGCTACAGCAATCCAGACGGCGAAAAAGTAGATGCACAGCAGTGTAAACAGCTTGATGACGTTGCGAAGAAAGAACTTGAACTTTCCGACAGCATCGTCTACGGCGACTTGCTTCGTTTCTATACACCACCTGGCTTCACGCCGGTTGACCGAAGCAAATATGATTACACAAACCGTGAACCAAAAAATGAACAATAAATAAAACAAAAAGCAGGAGGCCGAATGCCTCCTGCTTTTTGTTGAGCTTTTTTATTTTTTTTCTGCAAAAAAGAATTCTTCAATAAGACTTTTCAAATCAGTGAGCTCAGGGAAAGAGCTGAAATTAGCCAGCATTCCCTGGATTACTGGAGCTCTGGACTCTTCCCGCTTGATTTCCTCTTCCAGAACCTCAAGAGTAATAGTGATATCTTCTTTTTTAGGGTGGTCATAAAATCTCTCTTTTGCATCATCAATGGCAGCTAATAAGTCTCTCTTAGTTTTTTGCGGATGAAGCACTTTTTCAGCCAGCAGCTTGTTCATGGCATCTGTCGACAGGATTGGTTTTTCTTTTTCAGGATCACTCCCTGTCAATCCTTTGACCAAATCATCTGCCCTCTTTAAGAGGTAATGGGAAAGATGATCAAGATTAAGTTCTGTGACTTCGAAGATGATCAGTTCAAGGAAAGAATGGAAGATTCCCTGCAGCATGACAGTCATGTCCCATATGTATGGCGTGATGGCATCGCCGTAGATCTCCATCAGAATCCTTTGGTAGTAAAGATTGGAACTTACCCGCATATTACGGATGAATGTTTCGATTGCTTCATTGAAGGGGATTGCATGCTCCCTTACCTGCATGATGATAAATTCTTTATGCTTGCTGATTTCATCATAGTGGCAATGGATTTGTTTGACGAAGCGTTCCCGTGGTTGGAGCGGCTGATTATCAATTTCTTTCACGCGCTCTTGGATGCGGGAATAGTAATATTCGAAAATGGCTAATAGCAGTGCTTCTTTTGATTTGAAATATAAATAGAAGGCGCCTTTTGAAATACTGCATTCTGTCGCGATTTCTTGTATGGAAGTAGCGGTAAAGCCTTTTGTGGCAAACAGCTTGATTCCTGTTTCTATGATTAATTTTTCCTTTTCCTTCATCATGAACGCTCCCTGCATCAAGAGATAGTGTTGCTTATATTATGACCGATTGGTCACGTTATTTCAAAGTGTCTATTTTGTTAAAATGTAACATTTAAAGTTGACTCATAACCGACTGGTCAGTTATATTATGAGTTGTTATGACTGATTGGTCAATCCTAAAATACATAAAATAGAGTGGAGGGGCGAGATGAACAGCATTATCAATTTTTCGCTAAAGAATAAATTCGCCATATGGCTTATTACAATGATTATTGCGGCGGCCGGTCTTTATTCTGGCTTTAATATGAAGCTCGAAACGATTCCGAATATCACAACGCCGATTATTACAGTGACTACGGTGTATCCAGGAGCTACGCCATCTGAAGTTGCAGATAAAATCTCTAAGCCTCTTGAACAGAGAATCAAAGGCTTAAATGGAGTGAAGATGGTCAGCTCAACCTCTTATCAAAATGCGTCTGCCATTCAGATTGAATATAATTTTGAAAAGAATATGGATGATGCTGAAAATGAGGTGAAGGAAGCTCTTGGGGACATCAGTCTTCCAGATGGTGTAAAGGATCCCGATGTTTCCAGACTAAGCTTCAATGCATTTCCAATCATGGCTTTAAGTGCTTCGAATGATAGCCAATCACTGGCCAAATTGACAAAAGAAACTGAGAGGGACATCCTGCCTGTGCTAGAAGGCATCGATGGTGTTTCCTCCGTGCAGATTTCCGGCCAGCAGCTGGAAGAAGCAGAAATCGTATTTAAACAGGATAAGTTGAAAGCATTGGGAATGGACGAGGAAACCGTCAAAAATTTCATAAAGGGATCCAACGTGTCCTTCCCGCTTGGCCTTTTCACGTTTTCAGATACGGAAAAATCCGTTGTGGTCGATGGAAAAGTTGCCTCTTTGGATGATTTGAAAAATATTAAAATCCCTGTCATTCCTTCAGCGGGCTCTGCAGGACAAGGTGGACAAGCTTCAGCAGGCTCTGCAATGAAAGGTGCCGGCGGGCAAAATGGGTCTGCGCAGCAGCCTCAAGGCACGGTTGGCCAAAAAGCGGGAATGCCAAATGCAGCTCAAGGGTCAGCGGCTGCTATTAAATTGCCGACTGTACCTTTAAAAGATATTGCTGATATTAAATTCACCGGGAAAGCAGAATCCATTTCACGTACCAATGGAAAAGAGTCCATCGGGATTCAAATTGTGAAGGCTTCTGATGCGAACACGGTGGATGTGGCAAACGAAGTTAAGAAGCAAATTAAAGAACTCGAAAAAACACATGACGGCCTCGATATTGTAACGACGTTCGATCAAGGTAAGCCGATTGAAAAATCAGTAAGCACAATGCTGAACAAAGCGATCTTTGGCGCATTGTTTGCTGTCATTATCATCATGCTGTTCTTAAGGGATTTTAAAACGACGATCATCTCGATCATCTCGATCCCGCTGTCATTATTGATTGCTGTCCTTCTGTTGAAGCAGATGGATATCACATTGAATATCATGACGCTTGGTGCAATGACCGTAGCAATTGGACGGGTCATCGATGACTCGATCGTTGTCATTGAGAATATTTACAGGCGGATGTCATTGAAGGATGAAACGCTAAAAGGCGGCGTCCTAATCAGAGAAGCAACAAAGGAAATGTTTAAGCCGATTGCTTCTTCTACAATCGTGACTATCGCGGTATTCCTGCCGCTCGGCTTAGTGAAAGGCATGATAGGGGAACTGTTCCTGCCGTTTGCTTTGACCATCGTCTTTTCACTTTTGGCATCCCTTCTTGTTGCCGTGACGATTGTTCCGATGATGGCGCATGCGCTGTTTAAAAAAGGCGTGAAGAAAAAGCCTCACAGGGAAGATAAGCCAAGCAAATTGACAAGAGGATACAAACGGGCACTGACGTGGTCCCTCAATCATAAAATCATTACTTCTATCATTGCTGTTTTGATGCTCGCAGGAAGTTTAGCGCTTCTGCCAGTCGTCGGCGTCAGCTTCTTGTCTTCTGAAGAAGATAAGATGGTCATCGCGACATTCAAGCCTGATCCGGGTCAGACGCTTGAAGAAGTGGAAAAAGCGGCGGAAAAAGCTCAGAGCTACTTTGAGAAACAAAAGTATGCAACAACGATCCAGTACTCGGTCGGAGGGGAGAACCCGATGAATCCGGGCAGCTCGAATAATGCATTATTCTACGTGTCTTATAAAGACGACACGCCAGACTTTGAAAAAGAGAAAGAAAAAGTTATCAAAGACCTGCAGAAAACGACGGACATAGGGACCTGGGAATCCCAAAGCTTTGGAGGCGGGGGCGCTTCCAATAAGATCTCCCTATACGTTTACGGAGAGAATATGAAGGAAATCGAACCTGTTGTGAACAAAGGCGAGAAAGCCATGAAAGGGCTGAAGGACTTTAAGAACGTCGACTCCAGCATGTCTGAAACGTATGATGAATACACGCTTTCTGTCGACCAGGAAAAGCTGAGCCAGTATGGCCTGACTCCCGCTCAGGTAGGAATGGCATTGAGCCCGCAGCGCCAGCGCCCTGTCTTGACCACTGTCATCAAAGATGGGGAAGAGGTCAACGTCTATCTTGGGGTTGAAAAGAGCAATTACAAAAATATAGATGATTTGACAAGCAAGAAAATCCAGTCGCCTCTTGGAATGCAAATCTCTGTAAAAGATATTGCAGAGGTGAAGGAAGGAAAGACTTCCAATACCATTTCACGCAGGGACGGCCGGATATTTGTAGAAGTGAGCGGAGAGCCGACCACGAAGGATGTGTCGAAAGCTTCAGCCAGCCTGCAGAAAGAAGTCGATAAGATCGATGTCCCTTCCAACATGGAGATTTCCATGGGCGGGGTGACAGAAGATATTAAAGAATCCTTTACACAGCTTGGTCTGGCCATGCTCGCAGCGATTGCGATCGTGTACCTGATTCTCGTTATCACATTCGGTGGAGGATTGGCGCCGTTTGCCATCCTATTCTCCCTGCCATTTACGGTCATCGGCGGCGTTCTTGGCTTGCTGATATCAGGAGAAACGTTGAGCATTTCCGCAATGATCGGCGCATTGATGCTGATTGGAATTGTAGTCACGAACGCCATTGTCTTGATTGACAGGGTTATTCATAAAGAGCAGGAAGGCTTATCCACCAGAGAGGCACTGCTGGAGGCTGGAATGACTCGTTTGCGCCCAATCCTGATGACGGCGATTGCCACAATCGGTGCATTGCTTCCGTTGGCACTCGGATTGGAAGGCAGCGGCTTCATCTCGAAAGGCCTCGGTGTGACTGTAATCGGAGGATTGACAAGTTCAACCTTGCTTACACTACTCATTGTACCGATCGTATACGAGACCATTGGCAAATTCAGAAAGAAAAAGAAACGTCGAACTCGAGAATTCGACCTGTAATAGAAAACATAAGAGCAATGCCCGCAGCGTGGGCATTGCTCTTTTTTATTCCTGCTCGGTCCGCTGGGCATTGAAGTTTTGGACTTCGTGGCCGCTAACGGTGTCTGCAATCAGTTTTTTTACCTGGTTGTAGGTCAGGCCGGAATTGGCATCCTGTCTTTTGACTTCATCAATGTCCGTACCGGCAGAAGTGTATTTTGGGCTGTTTTCTTTGTTCATGGAGAAACACCTCCTTAACAAGTAACATGGTTCCTTTTGGAGGTGTTTATGCGCTCACTTCAAAAATTCCTTTACCATATCCACGAAGCGGTTTTTATCGTAGCCATTATAGAGGGAGGTCGATAATTTTATCGGATCCCCGAAGAAGAACCTTTCATACAACGTCTGTCTTGAGCCGAATGCGCTCATCGTCAAGTCCCAAGCCAGCCGGTATATCTTCACACGCTCCTCGGCCGTAGAGGCAGCACCCTGCAAATATTTATCAAGCTCCGGCCGGATAATCTCCGAATTGAAATCCTTTTCCCCTGGAATGGAAATCAGTCCGCTCGCTCCAAGCAAATGAAGGATTTCCACCATCCGCGGATAAATTTTTGGATAGTAAATGATCGCAGCATTGAGGGGATTTGCATCAGGCGTCATCATTCCCCATTCATTGAACGAACAATTCGTCTCCGAGGCCAGAAGCAAAGCTTTCATAATTTCTAAATTTACGATGATTTCGCTGCATTTTTCTTTTACATGCTGATGCTCACTGATATTGATTGTCTGAATCATCTTCTCTGCAAGTCCGAGCAGGAACTCCGTTTTCACCACCTGGCGGGTGACAGCCTGGTAGGAAAGGAGGGTGAACATATCCACTTCCTGGCTCATGGCAAATGCAACATTCAAATCCTTATATAAAAAGACCTTATCCCAAGGGACGAGCACGTTATCGAAAACAACGATGGAATCAATCTCCTCAAACCGTGTGGAGAGCGGATGATCAAAAGAAGAATCCGAATAGACAAAAGACTCGCGGCACAAAAATTTTAAGCCGGGTGTATTTGAAGGGATGATGAACCCGTATATGTAGGATTCATCAATGAAATTGCCGCCAGCCGGAAGGACAAGCAGTTCATCTGTGATCCCCCCCTGTGTGGCGAGAAGGCGAGCCCCTTTGATGACGATGCCCTCTGGTGTTTCGTCCACAACACGTGCAGCGATGACATCATCCTCCCCTTCAAAGTAGGAAACTGAACGATTTGTCTGCGGGTTGATGAAGGTATGTGTGAAGGATAAATCGTTTTGTATGGCATTTTCCAAAAGCTTTTCGATGTTCTTGCCGAATTCAGGGTTGTTCGTCCCCAACAATTTGGAGGCAGCTCCGAGAGACATGATGGCAGAATTAATATAGTCAGGAGATCGTCCCATCAATCCTGCATTTGCCGATGCCCATAATTCCGTTGCCTTCCGTCTTTCAATCAGATCCTGTTTTGAGACAGGACATTTAAAGGAGAAGTTGGCGAGTGATCCTTTTTTTGGCTCCCTGTATGTCAGGAATTCCCGATGGCTTGGCATATGCTGCATATCGTAAAGAGAAGCTTTGCTCTTTAATATTCCTTTAAAAGCTTGGTGTTCGGAAATCTTCCCTTGAACTTTTTCTCCATTGATCCATACCTCGTTATTCAGCTGATCGATGCGTCTGATGAATTCAGCTCCTGTCACAATCCCCATATCGAAACCTCCCATAAAGGTGCTAACGCTATTTTATGCGAAGGGGAAGCGTTTTTTTCCAAACAAATCACCAACAAAAAAATGGGGCAAGCAGAATCCCCGTTTTCATCCCTATTTTTTATGTTTCAATTTTTGGGTTGCGAAAGAGAAATATACCGATCAGAATGACCGCTGCCAGTCCATAAGCGATGTAAGCGACTGTCGGGGTGCTTGCTTGATTTTTGACGCCAATTCCGACAAAAGCCCAAATGAATACAAGCGGATAGACCCAATCGTGATTTTTCCATCTGAAGAAAAGGGCCAGGAATGTCCCTGACAAAAGCAGGATGACGGTCCAGGTGACATCTGAGAGTCCGAATCCATTCCATCCATAAAACGTGAGGACGTAGCTGATGTTCGCAATCGTGGCAACACTGATCCACCCCAGGTACACCGAGAAGGGCAGAATATCCCAAAAGGAGTGGTCAACTGCCTGGATGCGGGTATACAGCTTGATGAGGGTCAATAGAAGCAGCACCATGACGACGACGGTGAAAAAGAAAAATTCAAAATGCCAGAGGAAAATCCAAGCCGTATTCAGGAGGCTGCTCCAAATGAATAGACCGCTCGTTGTGGTATAAAGAGGAAGATCCCTTCTCTTTTTCGGAAGTTCTCTCAGGACCCAGATCCCGGTCAAAAGGTAGATCAATCCCCAGATAGAAAAAACATAGCCGGCCGGAGTGAACAGGACATGGAGGCGGTTCGATATTTCACCTGTTGTCTGTCCATTGAAAGGGATGATATTTGCCAAGGCGTTGACGGCTACCATCAATAGAAATGCGGCAAGGTTCAACAAAAAACGGACCAACGGAAATCCCTCCTTTATTCTTTATTGTCTTTATTTTATGCAAAGCAGCCACGATTCCATTCTATTCTACTTACATATCCTCTTTCCCCGGCGGCAAAACGGGCGGATATGCTCCCGATTTTTCTCTTTATTTTTTGAAAAATATTTTTAGGACTTGTCTCATATCTTTAAGGTATGACCGTAAGACGAGGAGAGAAAAGATGAATACATTCTTAAGGGGTTCCATCCTATTGATCGCTGTGGCATTTGCGGGCGAATGCCTTGAATTTTTCATTAATATGGTTCTGGCAAAGGAAATCGGGGCGCATGGGATGGGTTTATATATGTCCATAATGCCTTTTATTTTTTTGGTGGTCGTCATTGCTTCCCTCGAACTGCCCATCTCCATTTCCAAAATGATTGCCGAGAAAGAAGAGAAGTACCATAAAAGCATGCTCGGACATGCTTTTAAATTTGCGCTGTATTCCACCATTGCATTCAGCTTGGCTGCGCTTGCGGTATTTCCCGCCATTCCTGTCTTCAACCACTATCATCCGATTTTAAGGTGGCTTCTTCTGGCGTTGATTCCTGTCATATCGATCTCTTCTGTTGCAAGGGGCTACTTCATGGGCATCCAGCAGATGGGGAAGATTGCAGCGGCAAACTTTTTGCGGAAATTCCTCCAGCTGGTATTCTTAGTCTATTTGTATAAATGGTTTGATTTCACAATGGAAAAAGCGCTTCTGGTAGCGATATGCACGTTGATCGGGTCTGAGCTGGTCATTCTCATCTATTTGATGATTGCTTATTTCATTCAATACCAAGATATCAAAAAGCGAAAAGTCCATCACCATACAGAAGGGAAGGTCGTCAGGAAGGATCTGCTTGCAGTGTCAGTACCAACGACGGCTCTTCGGATTTTTCATGCGCTGACAGCGGCTGTGCAGCCTTTCTTGATCAAAACCGCCCTGATGCATGCAGGATTGACCGAAACCATGTCCACTGAACAATTTGGAATCCTCACAGGGGTGGCGTTCACCATAGGCTTCTTTCCAGCATTCATCGCCCATTCACTCCTAATCATTTTGATCCCAACCGTTTCAGAACATTATTCGAAACGAAACAGGGAGGCGCTTCAAAGCCTGCTGCAAAAAGTGCTGATCTTTACTTTTTTATACGGCGTCCCGGCCATCCTCTTGTTTTCCTTTGAGGGGGAGCGGCTGACGCAGCTGTTTTTCCATTCGTCCGATGCTGAATATTACCTGCAGCTGCTTTGGCCATTTTTCTTATTCCATTATTTCATCACGCCGATGCAGGCTTTCCTAATCGGACTTGGTTTGGTGAAGGATGCCTTCTTCCATTCCGTCATTGCGACGGTCGTCACATTTACCATGATCTATATAATGGGGGCAATGCCGTCCCTGCAAATGAACGGGATCATTCTGGCGATGAATTCAGGGGCGCTTCTCCTGTGTCTGCTGCATTACGCAACCATCTGCAAAAAAATCGAAATGCCCATGTTCTTCGGCCGGCTGTTCAATGACTATTCAAGAAGATAAGATCATTCGACAAATGTCGGGGCGTGCCAGTCACCATTGCTTTGGTGACTGTTACGCCCTGTTTTATTTGTAGCCGTACTCCCTTCTAAGCCTCAAGCCTTAGTTGAAAATAAAGCGGAGGCTCGTTATGAGAACCAAGGAATCCAGGTAGGATAGAGGTATAAGAAAGGAGGAAGGGAACATGAAAAAAATTGGTCTTCTATTAGTCGGAGGTATCGCGGGGATTGTGCTTTTGACACACGTCGGTCCGCTTGTCGGGCTGGCAGTGAGCCTGGTGATCCTGTACTACGCATTCAAGAGGTTCATGAGAGCGGATTCCACGTTTAAAAAAATCCTCTGGGCCAGCATCGGGGTCATTGCCCTTTTAGCTTCTGCTTCCAATGTACCGGCGATTTTAGGAATTGCAGCTGCATGGGTGCTATTTCTGGTCTATAAAAACTGGAACGGGCAAAAAGAAAATCGTACAGATAAACACGATCCATTTGCAAATTTCGAACGCGAATGGGCTCAACTGAAAAAGTAATCCCTGAAAAGCATCACCACTAAAACATACAAAAAAGGAGAGATTGATCCATGGGCAGCTTATTTTTCAGAATCAAAAATTCAATTGAGGCAGATTTGCATGATCTGCTTGATCAAAAAGAGCAGAAAAATCCCATTGCTGTGTTAAACCAATACCTTCGCCAATGTGAAGCAGAAGTCGAAAAGACAAGAAAGCTGGTTGAACGACAATATTTATTGAAAGAAGAGTTTGTAAAAGAGCATCATATAGCGGTGGAAATGGCGGAAAAGAGAAAGTATCAGGCAGAAGTGGCCGAAAAGGCAGGAGAGCAGGAGCTTCATGACTTTGCACAGAAAGAGCAGCTTCAGTATGAAGAACGGGCAAATGCGCTCTCAGCATCCTTACAGAAAGCCTCTGCCCAGCTGAATGAGCTTGAAAGAAAATATGAAAGCATGAAACATAAATTGAAAGACATGAACTTAAAGCGACTTGAGTTGATGGGCAGGGAAAATATCGTGAGAGCCCACCATCAAATGAACAAAGTGCTGGATCAATCAGCAGCATCTGCGGGGTCCAATGCTCACTTCAACGAAATGGAAAATTACTTGGACAGCCTGGAGCAGAAAGTGAACAGTGCTTATTACCGTGAAACGATTGAGGCGAAAATCGCTCTGCTAGAAAAAGAAGCAAAAAATAAAGAAACTCATACTATTTCGTAGGTAAAACATGGTATTCTAAAAAGGCGCAGGACAACTGTGCCTTTTCGCTGATAATAATAAAATGAACATATATTTCAAGGCAAAGGGGGGCGGACCCATATGATGGATAAGATTAAAGGGGATGAGCTGAGCTGGATCATCCTTATCGGAATATTGCTCCTCGTTTTTGAACTTTCCTTCCATAATGGGGACGCCATTTTTTCTTTGTTTGTTTCAGGTGTCCTTATTTACCTCGGAAGGAAAAAACGGAGAGACGGCAAAAAAAGGAACTTTCTTTTTTGGATCGGAATCATCATTCTGATTGTGACCATTTTCAATCTGATCACCTTCAGACTGCTGATCATTGCCATCATCGGATATGTACTTATTCAATTTTGGATGTCCAAAAAGAGGCCAGAGGTAATCGCTCCGAAAATCAACTTGGAGAAGACGCCGATTCATCAAGAAAAAGGCTTTATTAAGAACCCGTACATCCGAAATCAGTGGTTCGGATCCCAGTCGACGCCGGATCATTCCTATGAATGGGAAGATATCAACATACAGACGGGCATCGGAGATACCATCATCGACCTGAGCAACACCGTTCTGCCGGCTGGAGAATCAATCATATTGATTAAGAATATCGTAGGGAATGTAAAGGTGCTCGTGCCATACGAAACGGAGGTCAGCATCCACCATTCCGTCATTGCAGGTTCTGTATCCATTTTCGAGAACGAGGAGCCGTCCGTTTTTAACTACTGCGTCCAATACCGTTCTGAAGGCTTTGAAATGGCAGGGCAGCGCGTGAAGATATTGACCTCTATGCTCGTCGGGAATCTAGAGGTGAAGAGATCATGAGTGTGATTCAACGTCAGATTCTATTCGGATTGATGATCTCTGTCCTCCTTTTTATCGGCTTATCAATCGTGTTTTTTCTTGCTTTTCCATTAGAAGATTGGTCATTGATTTGGACCAGGAAAATTATGGATCTGCCATTTGTCATGGTCGTTCCTACTTTAAGTTTATTAATCGGCATCGGTGCCGGATTGTTCTCTGGAATCTCGTGGAGCAGACAATTCAAATCCGTTAAAGAAGAATTAACCCAAGTGCTAAGCGGCCATATAGCCAAAAAGAAAGAACCTATCAAAATCACTGAACTGGCCTCAATAGAACAGCAAGTGGATAGAGTGAAAAATCATATCATTGAACAGACAAAGCTTTCCCAAAAGCTTGCAACCGAGAAGGCAGAGGATCAGGAGAAGCGCATCCAGGAAATCGTCTCCCAAGAACGCAATCGCCTGGCAAGGGAACTTCATGATTCCGTCAGTCAGCAATTGTTCGCCGCATCCATGATGATGTCAGCCATCACCGAATATCCCCGTCCAGCAGATTCACCTGAAACGAAGCAGTTGAAAATGGTAGAGCAGATGATCCAGCAGTCTCAGCTGGAAATGAGGGCACTTCTCCTGCACCTCCGTCCGGCCGCATTAAAAGGAAAATCGCTGGAGGAAGGAATCAGGGAGCTGCTTGAAGAATTAGTTCAAAAAGTCCCCATGGATATTCAATGGAAAGTCGAACCACTTGAATTGGATAAGGGGATTGAAGACCACCTCTTCAGGATCCTCCAGGAATCGGTCTCTAATACGCTCCGTCATTCCAAAGCCTCGAGTCTTGACGTCCTGCTTATCGAAAGGGATCAGCTGATCATTCTTCGCATCTCGGACAACGGAGTCGGCTTTAATGTTGAAAAAGAAAAAGCTGGGTCCTACGGTCTTCAAAATATGCATGAACGGGCATTGGAAATCGGCGGTACACTGAAGATTGTCAGTTTGCAAAATAAAGGGACGCGCCTGGAAGTGAGAGTCCCGAAGATTACGATAGAAGGTGATAATCATGATTAGAGTTCTCTTTGCGGATGACCACGAAATGGTGCGGATCGGTGTTGCATCCTATTTGTCCGCACAGCCGGATATAGAGGTTGTAGGAGAGGCAGAGAACGGAGCCGGGGCAGTCGAGCTTGCTTTAGACCTCAAGCCAGATATAATCTTAATGGATCTCGTGATGCCTGAAATGGATGGAATTGAAGCAACAAGCGCCATAATGGCAAAATGGCCGGAAGCGAAAATCATCATCGTCACAAGCTTCCTTGATGATGAAAAAGTCTATCCTGCCCTTGAAGCAGGAGCGGCAAGCTATATGCTCAAGACCTCCAAAGCCAGCGAAATTGCGGAAGCTGTAAGGGCTACATACAAAGGCCAGTCCATTCTCGAACCGGAAGTAACCGGAAAGATGATGGCCAAAATGCGGAATCGCGGGGCGAAGGAACCGCATGAAGAACTGACCAACCGAGAGATGGAAATCCTTCTTTTAATGGCAAAAGGAAAAACGAATCAGGAAATCGCTGATGAACTGTTCATTGCGTTAAAAACAGCCAAGACCCACGTCAGCAACATTCTGGCAAAGCTGAATGTCCAGGACCGTACACAGGCCGTCATCTACGCGTTTAAACATTCACTGGCGGAGTAGCATGACTATTCACTTATTATAAATACATAAGCATCCAGCACAGCAAAAACCGGTGAATAGCAAAAGCTGCCGGTTTTTCTTTTGTTCGGGGAAGAATTCTAAATAGAAGGGAGCATGAAGAATGACCAAGCCATGGGAAGCAGAATTCATTGTCGATGCTGAATTAGCTGTACAATTAATTGAGTCGCAGTTCCCGGAGATTGCTCCGGTGGAAGTTGCGAAAATTGGAGAGGGCTTCGATAATACCATCTACCAGGTGAACGGCGACTATCTTTTCCGGTTTCCGAGGAGGGAGATTGCCGTGCCGCTGATTGAGACAGAAGGGATAATCCTTCCCCGATTAAGCAGCGATGCTCCTCTCGATATTCCTGATCCCTTGTTTTACGGTAAACCGGACCATAGTTATCCATGGCCGTTCTTAGGATATAAATATGTGAAGGGAAGCGTACCAACTGATTTGAGTAAAATAAACGGGGAGGAATCTGCCAGGCTCCTCGGTAAGATGCTGAAGAAAATTCACCATTTTCCCATTGAAAAAGCTGTGGAGCTTGGCGTCCCATATGACAGGCTTTACAGAGTGGATATTGAAAAAAGAAAAGATAAAATGAAGGAAAATATGGAAGTGCTGATGGAATCCGGTCATTGGAAATGGGAAGAAAAGTGGCGAACATTTACCGATTCACTAACCCACATTGACTACGAAAGTCCTAAGGCTTTGTGCCATGGCGATTTGCATATCCGGAATATTCTCGTGGATGAGAAGCATACTATCAGTGGCATTATCGATTGGGGGGACGTCCATATTGGAAATCCCGCCGTTGACCTATCCATTGTTTACAGCTTTCTGCCTAAGGATAGCCGATGCTTCTTTTTTGAAGAATACGGGGAAGTGGATGATGATCTTCTCCAACTGGCGCGATTTAAAGCTGTCTATACTGCCGCTGTATTGGCCGTCTACGGGATGGATAAGAAGGATTCCAGCCTCGTTTCTGCCTCTATACAAAGCTTGAAACGCTCGCTGGATTAAACACGTTTTTCCTTCTAGCAATGAAGGAAAGGAATGGATTTTTCATTCCTGAATTTATATAGTATAATTATTTTATCCATATTACTGGGAGTTTGCTCTCATATTGCTAATACGGTATGATAGTAATTGATATTACTAGAAACGTATAAATAATTTTAGAGGTGGAGTTTAAATGGATTTCTCGTATGTGCTAGGTTTGGCTCTGTCTGGTGCAGCTGTCGTTGTACTTTTGAAGATTGTTGCGCTTGATATCATCCTTTCAGGGGACAATGCAGTTGTCATTGCCATGGCAACAAGGAACCTTCCGGCAGAGCAGCAAAATAAAGCGATCTTCTGGGGTACTGCAGGTGCTGTCATCTTGCGCATCCTGTTTGCCGCAGTTATTGTATACTTGCTTAAATTGCCTTTCGTCAACATCGTTGGTGGATTGCTTCTTCTATGGATTGCGTATAAAGTGCTTGTAGAAGAAGAAGGCGAAGCTAATATCAAGGGACAAAGCGGTGTGATGAAAGCGATCGGAACAATCGTTGTGGCGGATGCAGTCATGAGTCTGGACAACGTAGTAGCCGTTGCCGGTGCTGCCAACGGACATCTTGGCATGATTGCGATCGGCGTACTGATCAGCATCCCGATCATGATTTTCGGTTCCAAAATGATCGTAAAATTGATGGACCGCTACAAATGGATTGCCTATGCCGGAGCAGGAATTCTTGCTTGGACGGCTGGCGAAATGCTTCTGAAAGATGACCACGTCAATGATCTATTGAGCCTTTCCCATGGATTGAGATATATCATTGCCGGCTGTATCACAGTCATCGTTCTTGTCCTTGGCTATTCCAAGAACAAGAAAGCCGAAGAAGACGGAAAAGCAGAACAGTCTGCATAATGAGTTAAAAAAGAACCAGGAATGCTTGCCTCTCTAAAGAAGAGTTGGACAAGCTTCCTGGTTTTTTTATTCTTCCTTATACTCTTCCGGATCAGGCCATTCCGGATCTGGATCGATTCTTGTTGAATCTTCGGTATGGAGTGTTCTTTTTAAAAAATGAATAAAAAAACTACCTGCGCAAAATAGTATGAAAGCAAGCATAATTGTCGTAATCCACCAATTTGCCATAATCAATCCCCCTTTTCACATATATATGCCTGCGGACAACTTTTCTTTCTTCAAGAGAGGAAAAAGGAGGGGATTTGAAGAATTAACATTCGTACCAAAATGACAAGAGACATGAGGGATCCAAATGAAAATGATGCTGGCCACGGAGAATGAAAGCAAGGAAGCAGCGGAACTCTATTCATTGTGCAAGAAAGAACTGTTGAAAAAAGATATTTATCAATGGGATGACAACTACCCAAACGAGGAATTCGTCAAAGACTGGATAGAGGATAAGGAACTTTATGTTGCAGTTGAGGAAGAAGAAATCATTGGCGCCGTAGTCCTTAACGAATATGAAAGTGATGAATGGGGTTCCGTACATTGGGGAAATGAAGATGGCAATGACCTAATCATACATGCCCTTTGCGTCCACCCTTATCGGCAGGGGAAAGGGATAGGGAAAGAACTCGTTCAACATAGTGAAAATATCGCGACAGAGAAAGGGTACAGCAGCATTCGGCTCGATGCCTTTTCGGGAAATGAACATGCGTTGAAACTGTACGAATCCATGGGGTACATAAAAAGAGGGGAAGTCCACTTCCAATCGAAGCCTGAAGGACATCAATGCTATTACTGCTTTGATAAGATTTTGGAATAACGTGAAGTGAAATAAACATAAAAATGCCGCAGCCTCATTCAGCGAGGGTGCGGCACATTTTTGTCTTATTTTTGGTCGTCTTCGTATCCGTTGATCAGCAAGTCCAGCTTCCCTGTTCCAGGGTCGATGACCAAGCCGTGGACTGGAACTTTTTTGTCCATAAGCGGATGGTTTTTAATCATGCTGACACTGTTTTGTACGTTTTCTTGGACGCTGTCAAAGCCTCGAAGCCATTCTTCAAGGTTGATGCCGGAGTAATTGAGGGTTTCCATCGTTTCTTCTGAAACACCGCGGTCCAGCATTTTTTTGAGGGTTTCATCGCTCTTGATGGAGCTCATCCCACAGTCATGGTGCCCGATAACCATTACTTCGTCGGCATTGAGTTCATAGACTGCTACTAGAAGGCTGCGCATGATACTTCCAAATGGATGCATCACTGTTGCGCCGGCGTTTTTAACGAATTTGACGTCGCCATTTTTGATATTCAATGCTTTCGGAAGCAATTCTACCAATCGCGTATCCATGCATCCGAGAATGACAAGCTTCTTATTTGGAGACTTGGTCGTGATGTAGTCCTCATAGAGCTTTTCTGATACAAACTTTTCATTGTAGCTTAAGATATCCTGTAATAATGTCATCAAAATCACCTCATCTAAATTAGCATATCCTTATTATAAAATATTCTTGTAATTTTATCTAATCATAGGAAAGTGATAGGAATTGTTTAATATGATTTTCTGATTTATCATATTAATTAGAAACGAATACAGGAGGTGCAGCATGAAGAAAATATATGTCATCCATGAAAATAGCGAGTGGACTGATCATTTAATCAAACGTTTGATTAAATTAGAACTTCCTTATGAAGAATGGTTTTTAGACCAAGGAATGGTCAATCTTGATGAACTGCCGCCAGAAGGTGTGTTTTACAACCGCATCAGCGCGTCTTCCCATACGAGGAATCACCGGTTTGCTCCAGAGCTCACTGAAGCGGCGCTTGTCTGGCTGGAGAAAAACAATCGCCGGGTGGTGAATGGCAGCAGGGCCATCCGGTTAGAGGTCAGCAAGGTCAACCAATATATGAAGTTGAATGAGTTCGGCATCCAAACACCGAAGACGATTGCTGCATCAGGTACGGAAGCAATAGTGCAGGCTGCGGAGAAAATCGGTGCGGTTCCATTCATCACAAAGCACAATCGTGCAGGGAAGGGGCTCGGCGTCCAGCTTTTCCATACAATTGAAGGTTTGAAATCCTATGTGAATGGCCCTGATTTTGAAGAGCCGATCGATGGCATCACGTTGATCCAGGAATACATCCAGGCTCCCGAGCCATACATCATTCGATGTGAATTCATTGGCGGCAAGTTTATGTATGCGGTCCGGGTGGATACTTCTGAAGGGTTTGAGTTATGTCCGGCGGACGCCTGCAGCATCGAGGATATGTTCTGCCCGGTAGGAGAAGAAAAAGAAACAAAGCCGAAGTTCGAGATCTTAGATGGATTCAGCCATCCGATCATTGAGAAATACGAGGCATTTTTGAAAGGAAGCGGAATTGACGTAGCAGGCATTGAAATGATTCAAGACCATGAAGGCAATGTCTATACGTATGACGTCAATACGAATACCAACTACAATTCAGATGCGGAAGAGAAAGCAGGAAAATTCGGCATGCTCGAACTGGCGAAATATCTCGGCAGCGAGCTGGAGAAGATATAATAATATGTTAAAGCCACAGTCCTAGTTGGGAGTGTGGCTTTCTTTATATGAATGGTCAATTATTTATTTGGAAAAAGCAGATGGCTGAGAGATTAGGCGAAAATCACCATCGTATGCGCCGCCAGCTATTTTTGCTCCAATCTAGTATGAGCATTTCCATTTCTCTAATAAGAAGAGGAACCACTGTGGCTGAATTCGACAAAAACCGGGGCGTGACAGTCACCCTTTTATGCTTTAAAGCAGTTTAGGAAAGGTGCTATTCCTCTAATATTCTGATAGAATGGTAATAATAGATTACTAGGAGGTCTATTATGACTATCGATACGAAAGCATCTACTGCCATAATTGGCATCGGTGCTTCTGCAGGTGGTTTGGAGGCAATCGAGCAGTTTTTCCATTCAATGGAGGATGGACAATTTTTCTCGTTTGTCGTGGTTCAGCATTTATCTCCAAACTATCGAAGCTACATGCCTGAACTATTGAAAAAGGCAACAGACATGGACATTATCACCGCTGAAGACGGAATGACCATAAGTGAAAAAACCATTTACTTATGTCCGCCGAGCTTTTATATAACCGTTGATTCAAATCGGAAAATCAAGCTTGCTCCATACCCTTCTTCAAGGAGCCCTCATTTTCCCATTGATGAACTATTTGAATCGATGGCGCATCAGCTCAAGGAAAAAGCAGTGGGAATAGTATTTTCCGGAAACGGATCTGACGGCACCCGGGGACTGAAAAGCATCCGGGAAGCAGGAGGATTATGCATTGCACAGGATGACTCGGCTAAATACAGGGATATGCCTTTGAGTGCGAGGGAAGAAGGGGTAGTGGATTTTGTGCTTTCCCCAGATGAAATACCGCAGAACCTTTTGAGCCATTTCAACTATAAAAGCTATATTTTTTCGGATGATATTCTAAGTGAAATATTCTTTTTGTTGAATAAAAGTACGAATGTAGATTTCTCTCAATACAAGCTGAATAGTGTCAAAAGAAGAATCGAACGCCGGATGAATCTTTGTGAGCGGAAATTCTACAGTGCAGAGGATTATAAGCAGTTCCTTCTTGAAAATCCCGGAGAAGTTAAAAAGCTGAAAGAGGACCTTTTAATCGGGGTGACGCATTTCTTCCGCGATAAGCCGGCCTTTGAGTATTTGGAAAAAGAAGTATTCCCGAAGCTGGTAGAAGAGAAGAAAAAGAATCACAGCAAATCGATCCGGGTATGGGTGGCGGCTTGTTCAACAGGGCAGGAAGCGTATTCGATCGCGATGCTCCTGAATGAAGAGCTTATCAAGCAGCAGATGGATATACAAGTACAGATTTTTGCGACGGATGTGGATAAAAACGCCATCAAAACCGCGAGTCTTGGAAGGTTTAATAAACAGATCATCGCAACGGTCCCTCAGTCTTTTCAGACGAAATACTTTGAACGGGATAAAGAGGACTATGTCATCAAGAAAGACATTCGCAAGATGATCGTTTTTGCTCCTCATAATATTACCAAGGATTCGCCATTCGTAGATCTGGATATGGTCAGCTGCCGCAATGTACTGATTTATTTTCAGCCGGAGCTTCAGCAAAGAGTCCTTTCCTTATTCCACTTTGCATTAAAAGAAAATGGATATCTTTTCTTAGGGCCAAGTGAGACGCTGGGAAGACTTTCAAACCTATTCGGAACGCTGAACAGCAAGTGGAATATCTTTTCCAATACGTCCATGGATAGAGGACAGATTTCGAATGGGCTGGCAAAGCAGGCAAGAGGAGGCGCACCAGGGTCCGCTGATGCACGGTTGGCTGAAAAATACACCAGCTATAAAGCTTATAATCATGCCAATGACTTTCCGACGATGCTTTTGGATGAAATGCTTGAAGCGTGTGTAATTTTAGATGATGAGAGTGAAGTCATCTTCTCCTCTTCCAAGGCACAGCAATACTTGTCTTTTCCAAAGAATAAATCCAATTTCAACATTCACCATATCGTTCCGACAAGTCTATCTGTCGTAATTGGCGCTGCCATCAAAAAAGTGAAGGAGACTCATGAAGAGGCTTCTTTTGAAAATATCGAGGTCCGCTATAAGGATCATCGTGAATATTGTTTGAATCTGGTGGTCAAGCCGGTATTCAAAACGGACAGCGGCTTCAGGAACATTGGAATTTTCTTTGAAGAAAAGAAAGTGGAGTTTTTGAAAAAAGAATACAAAGCCTATCCATATGATCCAGAGTTTTTAATTCATCAGCGGATCAATGAAATGGAACAGGAGCTTTACCTGACGAAACAGCATCTCCAGAGTACAATCGAAGAGCTGGAAACATCGAATGAAGAACTGCAGTCCACCAATGAGGAATTAATAGCAGCAAACGAAGAATTGCAGTCGACAAATGAGGAGCTTCAGTCGGTCAATGAAGAGCTCATTACGGTGAATAATGAATATGAAAAGAAGATCGAAGAGTTGATTCAGCTGAATAATGATATGGACAACCTTCTTATCAATACGAAGATTGCAACGATCTTCCTTGATAAGGAATTTCATATTAAACAATTCACACCTGAAGCAACCAATGTTTTTTATTTGATGGAAAGGGACATCGGCCGTCCAATTCATCATATTTCACACGTATTGAAATATGAGAATTTCTTGAGGGACCTCGAGGATGTGCTGCTGAATCCTTATACTGTGGAAAACGAAGTTCAATCCACTACAGGTAAATGGTACAGCATAAAAATCATGCCATACCGCACCAGTGAAAACTTTATTGAAGGCATTGTGATAACCGTTCAGGATATTACAGAACTTAAGGTGATCGACAAGAACTTTGCAATGAGTGTCAATGCCTTGGAGCAAATGGGTTCGAGAATTATCGTCACCGATATGGAAGGGGCTGTCACCCATGCGAATCAAAGTTTCTGTGACTTTGCAGGGAGTTCCGAGGATGAACTGACAGGAGCCTTCATAGGGGAAATCTGCGGAGGGCATTTCCAGAACACCGGCTTCCTTAACCATTGGCAAATCGCTAAAGAAGGATCAAGGTGGAACGGCGAATTATCCTATGAAAATACATCCGGTGAAGAAACATGCGAATACTTGATTATCGCTCCATTATTGGATGAGAACGGAACGATTGTACAAGTCATGACCATCGGAACGGATATTACCGATCGAAGAAAAGAACAGGAGCATCTGTTCAAGTCAGAAGTCGTATCCATGATCACCCAAGTGGCAATCGCGGAGCAGGACAGCATTAAAATCCCCTTGGATAAAATAACGAAGAGGGTGGTGCCGTCCATTCTGACTTCCCGCAGCAATGAGTCTGCCAATCCTGTGGAAGGGGCCATCAGCCAATGGCTTCTAGCTACTGATCCAGGAGCGGTCAAATAAATCATGCCGCCACAAAAAAGAGAGTCCATGATTAAAATGGACTCTCTTACTATTTTATAAACGACTGCTTGGAAATGGGAAGGATGGTAGAGTAGAAGTCTAGCGTTGATTTCAGCTCTTCCAGTTCTTCTTCAATTTCCATCAGGCTTTCAATCTTTCCGGATTCGATTATATCGGGCTTTAAATTACCGAATTGTTCCTGAACACGTTCGAGCCGT
Source organism: Falsibacillus pallidus (assembly GCF_003350505.1). Classification (NCBI taxonomy): domain Bacteria; kingdom Bacillati; phylum Bacillota; class Bacilli; order Caryophanales; family Bacillaceae; genus Falsibacillus; species Falsibacillus pallidus. The sequence goes on along the minus strand of NZ_QQAY01000005.1, from coordinate 104,783 downwards.
GCAATTGACTCTCTTAATCCTTCATGGTCACCCAGCATATTGGCAATTTGCCGGTCTGTCAATACAGGCTGGAAAAACTGAATCCACTCTTTTCGTTTGAATTGATCAAACTTGGATAGATCATCTTTCATTAATTGTTCCCGCAGAAGGTTCATCTGATGACGAATCAATTTGGTATCTTCTTTTTTAGGGATGCATAAGACATAGTAGTTTGATGTGTTTTCGATAAAAGAAAAGAAAATTTCATAATTCAAGGGGACAGGCTGATCCTTTTGCATCAGATTAACTTCAAAGCTCCCTCCAGGCATTTCTTTCCTTGCAAATGTTTTGCTGACTTTTGCCTGACTCTCTTTATCCACGAGATCCATGAAGGAGTTGCGGAAGGAGAAAATGTAAGCTGCATCTGAATAATCAAGAATCTTATAGTTAAAATCTAAAATAAAGAAGGGGATGGGGATGTTTTCGATAATAAACACATAAATTCCACCTTTTTAAATTTGCTTGACTTCTTCTGCACTCGAAAAATCCGCAGCCCATCTCTCAAGATCATATAAATCGGATACCAGTATAGTCTTTTCATCGATATGGGATTCAAGGTTGTAAAGTGAAACCAATCTCCCGCCAATCAATGTCATTGGCTGATGAGGAAGCGCCCTGATTTTTTCTTCGCATTTTAATAGATTAGGAAGCAAAGTGGAAATGGAGATGGACATTCCGACTAAATCCGGTTTCCATTTGCGTGCAAAATAAACGGCATGGTCGATGGGAAGATTCGATCCGAGCATTTTTACATTCCAGCCATTTTCCCGTAAAATCGAAGCTGACATCTTCAACCCGATATAATGCTCCTCGCCTTCTATGCAAAAAAGCATGGCGAGCGGTTTTGGCGCAGCTGGAGCTTGTGCAGGCTGCAGCCTTGTCAGAAGGAAGTCGGCAGTAATGGTAGCAAGATGTTCATCCGCTACAGTGATCATATTTTTTTCCCAGAACCGTCCGAGATTGTACATGGATGCTTTTATAATATCTTCTTGAATCTCGATGGGCGAGTAGCCAAGGCTCTTCGTTTCCTCAAGCCAATCCTCGGCTTTGAACCAATCGCCTTCGAGAAGGATTTTGGTCAGATCGTTAATGAGGTTCTGCATCGCATAACACTCCAAATAGTAGATTTAACTCAATCATAACACTATATAATGGAAGTAGATAGTAATGGATACGATATTGTGTAAATATCCAATACTTTCCTCCGAAGGGCCTAGACCCTATTCTCATTGACAAAAATCGACATCTATTCTATGATAACGAAGAAAAAGTTCCACCTAAAATGAAACATGAGGTTCATAGCCAAACCCTCGTTAAAAAACTATGGATAGCCAATTGAGAAATTCAGGCCATATCCATTTTTGGTATGGTTTTTTTATTTGTATAAATTTGCTTAACGCATTGGAGGTATCACCATGTCAGGAAGAAAAGATGAAGAACTTCAAGATGTTACCCTATTAGGAAACCAGGGAACCAACTACCTGTTTGAATACTCCCCGGACATCCTTGAAACATTTGACAACAAACACCAAAACCGCGACTACTTTGTAAAATTCAACTGCCCTGAATTCACATCCCTATGCCCGAAAACAGGACAGCCGGATTTTGCCACCATCTATATCAGCTACATCCCGGAAGTGAAGATGGTAGAAAGCAAGTCACTCAAGTTATACCTGTTCAGTTTCCGCAACCATGGAGATTTCCATGAAGACTGCATGAACATCATTATGAATGACTTGATCGAATTGATGGATCCGCGCTACATCGAAGTGTGGGGAAAATTCACTCCACGCGGCGGCATCTCCATTGATCCATACACAAACTATGGCCGTCCTGGTACGAAGTATGAAAAAATGGCCGAGTACCGCATGATGAATCATGATCTTTATCCTGAAACAATCGATAACCGATAAGAAATTTCGCCTGCAAACGCCCATTTTGCAGGCTTTTTCTTTGTTCTTCTTGCATATCTTATTGTTAAAGAGTTATAATAATTTTATATTTCAGACATTAAAGGAGGTGTGTCAAGAGATGAAAAGTTCTGTTGGATTGCAAGGTCAATTTTTAGAGTTTATCTACATTTGCCGTGCAATTTTTCATGCGAATTTCAATAAAGGGACCAGTCTGCCCTTTTTTAGAAATTTCATATGAAAACAGAACGGTGAGATATCTCTTGACCCATTAAGGAGTCCTTTCATGTAAACGGATGAAGAGAGCGAGCCTTTGCTCTCTTTTTTTATATCCAAAATTAATGGCATTCGAATGCCGCATGAGACCACGGGAGAAGTATACCTTGCCCGTGGTCTTTTTTATTGCAAAAAAAGTAAAAAGGAGTAATTCAAATGACGATATGCAGTGTAAATGAAATCAGTAAAATGTTCGGCGGGAATAAGATTTTTGAGAATTTGAGCTTTGAAATCAATGAAGGCGACCGGGTTGGCCTTGTTGGAAGAAACGGAACGGGAAAGACGTCCCTCTTTAAATTGATGGCGGGCTATGAAGCAGTGGATGAAGGACAGATCCATTTTAAGAAAGGGACAAAAATCGGGTATCTGCCGCAGATCCCGGAGTTCCCCCAAGGGTTCACGGCGAGGGATGTGTTGAATCTTGCCTTTAAGGATGTGAAAGTGATCGAGGAAGAGCTGAGGAAACTTGAACGAGAGATGGGATCAGAAAAGCCTGGTGGCCAGATGGAAAGAATATTAGAAAAATACGGGCTGCTGCAGGAACGGTTTGCCTTTCTTGGCGGCTATGAAATGGAAGCAAATATTGCCTCCATCGTCAATGGGCTGCAGATCAATGCTTTGGTTGAACAGGATTTCCTTCAGCTGAGCGGCGGGGAAAAGACAAAGGTATGTTTAGGCTATCTGCTGCTGCAAAAACCAGACCTGCTCCTGTTGGATGAGCCGACGAACCACTTGGATATCGGGGCGGTCGAATGGCTTGAGCAGTACTTAAATGACTACGCCGGAACCATTATCATCATTTCCCATGACCGCTACTTCCTTGATGAAGTAGTGACAAGGATTCTTGATTTGGAAGATGGGGAAATCACGCTTTATCACCATAACTACTCAGGTTTTGTAAAGGAAAAAGAGGAGCGGCTGCTGGTTGAATTTCAAGCCTATCAAGAACAGCAGAAGAAAATCAAGAAGATGAAGGAAGCGATCAAAAGGCTGAAAGAGTGGGCGAACAGGGCAAACCCGCCTAATGAGGGGCTTCATAAAAGGGCTCGAAACATGGAGAGGGCGCTTGAGCGAATGGATAAATTAAAGCGTCCAGTGCTGGAAAGGAAGAAAATGAATCTTCAGCTCGATGCGGCAGATCGTTCGGGGAAGGAGGTTCTCATGATCAAGGATGGCCGGAAAGCATTCCCCGATAAAGTGCTATTCGAGGACCTTCAGCTGCAGGTTCAATATTTGGACCGGGCAGCCATCATAGGGGAGAACGGTACGGGAAAATCGACCATCATTAAAGTACTCCTTGGCGACCTTCCGTTGGATGGCGGCGAAGCGAAAATCGGGAGCAATGTAAAGATTGGCTATCTCTCCCAGCATCATGTGTACCATGATTCAAACGCTTCTTTAATTGACGTCTTTCGGGATGAAGTGTCTGTTACGGAAGGGGATGCGAGGCATATCCTCGCTAAGTTCCTGTTTTATGGACACTCGGTTTTTCGCAAGGTGGGCAGCTTGAGCGGAGGAGAAAGAATGAGGCTCCGGCTCGCTCAGCTTATGCATCAGGATGTGAATGTACTGATTCTGGATGAACCGACGAACCATCTCGACATCGATTCGAGGGAAGTGCTCGAAGACACACTCGAGGACTTTGAAGGAACGATTCTGGCAGTATCCCATGACCGCTATTTCTTAAATAAACTTTTTGATAAGACCTATTGCTTAAAAAATAGAAAGCTTCACTTTTTTGATGGCGGCTATGAATGGGCCAAGAAAAAATTGCAGGAAATGAGCGAGAACGAAGACCAGGTGAAAGAAGTAAAACAACAAAAGCCCGTTTTGGAATCGAAGCCAGTAAAGAAAGAGGAAATTAAGATAGATCCGGCAGAAATTGAAAAGAAGCTGGAAGAAGTAGAAGGCGAGCTGGCAAAAATCCAAAACCAGATGCTAGCGGAAACCGATTTGGATCTACTTCAAACGCTCTATGAACGACAGCAGGAAAAAGAAGCAGAAAAAGAGGCTTTATATTCACAGTGGGAAGAAGTTATTTAGTAAATTGTATTTATTTTTCTAAAAATTGAAACTTTTTACAGCCTCCTTCGTAGATAAGGTATGAAAGCGAATCGCTTCGCCAAATACGAAGGAGGTTTTATTATGTTCGAATTGTTCAAACGGGTCAAAACGGTTGTAGCAGCAGAATTGCATGCCATGGTGGATAAAGCGGAAAACCCGGTGCATTTAATGGACCAATATTTGCGGGAGATGAACCAGGAGGTTTCGGAGGCGGAACGGGCGACTGCCAAAATGATTGCGGAGGAAAGGCTCCTTGGAAAAAAGATAGTCAATCAGAAAGAGCTGCTTGATATGAGGCAATCGCAGGCAGTGGAAGCCCTGCAAACGCAGAAAGAGGACTTGGCCAAAAAAGTGATTGAAGATAAGATGAGGCTGCAAAAAGAGCTGGTGCAGCTGGAAGAGCTCCATACGATGACACTGCAGCACGTTGTGGACTTGAAGGAAAAGCTCAGCGTGATGAAAAGTGAGTACCGTGAGATGGAATTAAAGAGAAATACACTAGCGGCAAGGGCGCAGGCAGCTCAAGCAAAATCGTCTATCAATCAAGCACTTTCAACTTCCAACTCGGAAGGAGCCAAGAGCGGATTTGCCAGAATGGAAGAAAAAGTGGCAAGGGAAGAAGCAAATGCCCAAGCGTGGGAAGAGTTGAATGGCGGGAACCGCTCCCTCGAAGAAGAATTGAAAGAATGGACATTGGAGAATGAAGTAGAGGCAGAGCTGAATAAGTTAAAAAGTATGATAAAAGAAGAAAAACAATCCAGCTAAGGGATGAGAAGAGATGGAGCTTTTTGGAACGGCGATTGAGAGCATTTATTTAACAATACTAATAGTTTCAGGAAGTTTAATTGTGCTCTATGTTCTCTTCAGCGATCTTCTTCATGCCATTCATGGAATTGCGGATCCCGGAGGATGGATCAATCCGGCAGTCGTCCTCGCATTTTTCACATTTGTATCGGCAAGCGGCTATATCCTGGAGTTCGCTACAGGACTTGGAAGCATGACGATCCTGGTAATTTCCATATTGATCGCCCTTGTCCTGGATTCGATATTGAATATCTTTGTGTTTATCCCATTATCAAGGGCGGAGGAATCGCTCGGCTACACGGAGGATTCGTTAAGAGGCAGGATAGGCAAAGTCATTCTCAGCATCCCGGTCGATGGATATGGGGAAGTATTGATTGAAAGCAAGAGCGGCGTCATTGCCAAATCGGCAAAAAGCTTTGATGAGGAAAGCATTACAGAAGGCACCAGAGTGCTGATCATAGATGTAAAACAGGGAGTGGTTTTTGTTTCTCCCCAGGAAGAACTATAAAAAAGACAGAACAGGGAGGATGCACATATGGGTATGATATGGATCATAATTGGGATTGCAGCATTTTTAATTCTTGCTCTTATCGGGGTATTCGTTACAAAATATCGGACGGTCGGACCGGATGAGGCGCTGATCGTCACAGGAAGCTATCTTGGCGGAAAGAACGTCCATGTGGATGAATCCGGCAATAAAATCAAAATCATTCGAGGCGGAGGAACATTTGTCCTGCCTGTGTTCCAACAGGCAGAGCCGCTGAGTCTCTTATCAAGCAAACTGGAAGTCACAACGCCTGAAGTATACACAGAACAGGGTGTGCCGGTCATGGCGGATGGTACGGCCATCATCAAGATCGGTGGTTCCATCGGAGAAATTGCGACAGCAGCAGAGCAGTTTCTCGGAAAGTCGAAAGAAGACCGGGAAAATGAAGCGAAAGAGGTGCTCGAGGGACATCTGCGTTCCATACTCGGTTCGATGACTGTTGAAGAAATCTATAAAAATCGAGATAAATTTTCACAGGAAGTCCAAAGGGTCGCATCACAGGACCTTGCCAAAATGGGGCTGATCATCGTCTCATTCACCATCAAAGATGTCCGCGATAAAAACGGCTATCTTGATTCTTTAGGGAAGCCAAGGATCGCACAGGTCCGCAGGGACGCAGACATCGCAACCGCTGAAGCAGAAAAAGAGACGCGGATCAAGCGTGCAGAAGCGGCCAAGGATGCTAAGCGTGCTGAGTTGGAGCGCGCCACAGAAATCGCTGAAGCGGAAAAAGAGAACCAAATGAAGATTGCGGATTACCGCCGCGATCAGGACATTGCCAAGGCTCGCGCCGATCAGGCATATGATCTGGAAACAGCCCGCTCCAAGCAGGAAGTAACGGAGCAGGAAATGCAAATCCGCATCATCGAGCGCCAAAAGCAGATCGAACTCGAGGAGAAAGAAATCCTTCGCAGAGAGCGCCAGTACGATTCAGAGGTGAAAAAGAAAGCCGATGCCGACCGCTACGCTGTTGAGCAGGCAGCATCAGCTGAAAAAATGAAGCAGATGGCAGAAGCCGATGCGAATCAATACCGCATTGAATCATTGGCGAAAGCTGAAGGTGAAAGAGTCAGGATCGACGGGATCGCCAAAGCCGATGCCCAGCGTGCACAAGGGGAATCTGAGGCAGAAATCATCCGCCTCAAAGGGGTTGCGGAAGCTGAAGCGAAGCGGAAGATTGCCGAAGCGTTCGAGCAGTTCGGGCAAGCAGCCATACTCGACATGGTGCTTAAAATGCTTCCGGAATATGCGAAGCAAATCGCGAGCCCGCTCAGCAATATCGATAAAATTACGGTGGTGGATACAGGCAGCGACGGAAAGAACAGCGGCGCCAATAAGGTGACGGGATATGCAACGAACCTTATGTCCACATTGCAGGAGTCGCTCAAGGCTTCCTCCGGGATTGATGTAAAGAACCTATTGGAGAACCTCTCCGGAAAAGGGAACGTGCGTCAAAGCCTCGATGAAATAACTTATGAAATGAAGCAGTCCAATCAACAGTTGTCGGCTTCTAAGGAAAAAGAAGAAAAAGGTGAATAATGACGAAAAGGGGTTATAGAAGGTATACAATGAAAGATTACCCTAAATACTTTTACCAATATCCACCATATAAAAAAGCTTGAGGTACATACCTCAGGCTTTTTTGCTGCAATAAACAGTCGTTTGGAACTACATATCAAAAGCCGATGGATTTTATTTCAAGATAAACACATCCATTTACCTTTAAGCCTTTACAAAAAATCAATAAATGACGGAACTATCTGCCTATTTATCTACAAAATTCGACATGTTTAAATTAATATTGGAACGTTTTCCTAAATCAAACAAAAGAGGTGGAGAAGTGAAAGCATTATTATCTAGTATTATGTCTTTAGCAATTATCACTGGTACTTTTTTGATTCCAGCCAACGTGAAGGAAGCGTCAGCGGCAACAGCCGGCGACGTCGTCGTGAACGAAGTGGCATGGATGGGAACGACAACTTCTTATAACGATGAATGGATGGAACTCTACAATCCGACTTCATCAGATATTGATTTATCCGGATGGTCGCTCAAGACCCAGGATGGTTCAGTCAGCATCAATCTTACAGGTACCATTCCTGCGAAAGGATACTTCCTTTTAGAACGCACGGATGATGATACGGTGCCATATCTGGCAGCAGATATGATTTACTCTGGAACACTTGGAAACTCAGACGAAGCTCTGGAACTCTATGATTCTCAAAACAGCCTCATTGATTCAGTCAATGCCTGGTATGCAGGAGACAACACGACAAAAGCAGCGATGGAGCGCATCGACCCTGCAGCTGACGGCAATTCCTCTTCAAATTGGAGAAGTTCTACAACTTCTTATAACGGCGGATATGGAACACCGAAGGCCCTTAATTCGGGATCTGCCAAAACCACTGAACACATCAATCACGTAAGCGAAGATCTTGGCGCCATCAATGTGTATTTCAACAAGAGTGCACTCACACAGTATGCGTCAGCAGGAAACGAAGCCAATTACAACGTCAATTTAGAAAATCGCTTAATCAAACGATTGAACAGTGCCACAAAATCAATCGATCTAGCTACATATGAAATTAATCTTCCACGTATTATCGACACACTTATGCAAAAAGCAGCGCAAGGCGTGCAAGTCAGAATTTTAGCGGATGCAAAAGATGCAACAGATCCGAACTATATAGAACGATACGAAACAATGCGCCTCGATCTGGAAAAGATGGAGCGGGGAGAAGACGGCGTCCTTGGAACAAGCGATGATGTCCATATCTTCTCTGATTCGCCGATGTTTGCTGTAGAGGATGCGGCGAAAAGGTCTCAATACGGGCTTCCTTCAGATCTATCGGATATCCCAACTCAAACGGTTATGGTAGGGAATACATCCACGACAGGGCATCTCTTTGTAAATGGCGAAGAGAAGTCAGCTGGAGCCTATTATTCTCCTGGCCACCAAATGCATAACAAATTCGCGAACATTGATAACGAATGGATCTACACCGGAAGCTGGAACTTCACAGTGACAGGCCTGTACGGCGACGATGCAAACATGGAGCAGGGAATTTTAGATGGAAATCAGCAGCATTCTGTTGAAATCCACTCTCCTGAGATGGCAGCAGCCTACCTGACAGAATTCAATGAAATGTGGGGAAGCAGCACGACACAGCCGGATGCAGCTGCAGCCAACTTCAACACACGTAAAGTAGACAACACTCCGCACGTCTTTACCATCGGCGGAAAAAAAGTAGAATTGTATTTTTCCGGCGGGGACGATGCATTGGGGCATCTGGCCAACCTTGTGAAAAATGAAGCAGACTACAGTGCATATTTCACGATTTTTGCCTGGAGCGACCAAGCGCTTGTCGATGAATTGAAAAATAAATGGGAAGGCTCCTACCTTGATCAAACCGGAACATTGACCGGCTTCGATGTGAAGGGTGTCTATGACTCCAGCTACTGGAACCAATGGTGGTCTGCGAGCGTGGAAATGAGAGGGGTTACGGCATCCCAATCCTCAACCGACAATCCAAATACTCGCTGGAACAACCCGGCGCCGGTATTCCCGGATAACGAAACAAGAAAAATGCATGCGAAGACAATGATCATCGATGCAGATACAACAAGCGATCCGACCGTTGTGGTGGGATCAACGAACTGGAGCACAAACGGCAACACGAACAACGACGAAAACATGCTGATCATCCATGACACAGCAATTGCCAACCAATTTGTACAAGAATTTGATGCACGCTATGTGAGTGCAGGCGGGCAAGTCAACTAAAACAAGCAAAAAAGCAGCCTTCTGAGTCCTAGGGGGCTGCTTTTACTGTTTTTTGGGGGAGGCGGGGGGCTCTATGCGCCAGAAAATGGTGCTTATGCGCGGGAAGTGCCAGGCTATGCGCCAATTTCTGGCGTTATGCGCGGGAAAACGAGGTCTATGCGCGAAAAAGACCATCTTATGCGCCAGAGCAGGATTACCTGCCGTCATTCGACAAAATTCGGGTCGTGCTTGTGCTCACTTCTAACTTCTATCACTCACTATCTTTCAGCTTAGAATAAACGACGAGCCGCTTGGAGTTTTCGGTTGTGACGGGATCGTATTTTCCGGCACAGGTAATCAAATTGAGATTGCTGCTGTAGGAGAAGCCGAATATGTTTTTCACGGGTGATTCGTCGCGTACGTATGTTTCGACGCCGGTCACTTCAAATACACGCTTTTCGTTGTTTTCACCAGTTACGATGATTTCATCGCCTGCTTTTAATTCTTTCAGGTAATAGAAGACGGCGGGTCCTTTTTTACTGTCAACGTGGCCATCGATGACGGCATTACCGGGTTCGCCCGGTTTATACCCGCCTTCATACCAGCCTGTACCTTCAAAGCTTGCCGGCACGTCCATTTTTCCATTGGAAAGGAGGCCGACTTTATCCACTTTAGCGTCCACGCCGATCACCGGGATTTCAATCCTTACAGGGACAATGCCGGTCCGTTCATCCTTGATGATTTTATCGGCATAGGCGGATGGGGCAGTGGTCGTAGAGATTTCATGAGAGTTTTTATGCACAGGGACTTCGCGTCTGTGGCTTTCTTCATTATCGGGAGATTGGTTCCCTGATGTGACAAATCCAGCTGCAGCGAGGGACAGGGCAATTGCGAAAAAAAGAAGGGATAAGTGCTTTAGTTTCATTGTGGATGCTCCTTTCTATAGAGTGATGAAAGGAGGGGGAGGCCCCTCCTTCTACTCTACTAAATTAAGATTGTTTCGCAGCTTTTTTGCGTAATGCAAGAGTCGTAGCCCCAGCTGCTGCAAATAGACCTGCAAGAAGGTATTCAAATGGTACTTGGCTGTCTTCTTGTGATGTACCGCCCATACCTGTTTTAGGCATTTGAGATGGCATTTCGCCCATGAATTTGTCAGGGAACTGGTCGACAAATGCAGAGGAAAGGCCTTTAGCAGGCATCAGCATATGTGCATATGCTTCACGGACTTGAGTATACGCCTGATCATAGTCTCCAGCCGCATAGCTGTCGAATGCACCAGTCAATTGTTTAACATGTTCCTGAAGGCCGTCTGCAAGTGCACCTGCTTCGACTCTTCCTTCTGTTGCGGATTCAATGAATTTGGAGAAGTCTGTGCGGTAGCCGTCAAGATTTTTCAACGCTTCCTGCTTTTTCGCATCGTCATTGGCAGCAGATGCCTTTACATAATCGACGAAGAATCCGATATGTTTTGTCCACATATCTTTAAATTGCTGCCCTGCTTCATCGCCGTAAACAGAAGCGATGGCTTTCGATAGATCATCTGTATTGGCAGCCAATGCGTCGGCAGAAGCTTGGAAGTCTTTTGAACCATCCAATCCGTTTTGCATCGCATCAACCGCAAGGCCGGCATGCTCTGTCAATAAGTGGTTAAGTGTTGAACGCAATTCGACTGCTGGCGTCACAGCCATTGTATTATCGAATTTATCGGGATATTGCATAGTGATGGCGTTGGATAGCCCTTTTGATACCATTGCCATGTGGGCAATCGCCTGGCGCTCATAATCGTATGCTTTGGCGTAGTCTCCAGCCACATAGCTGTCGAATGCACCGATCAATTGTTTAATATGCATTTGAAGCCCTTCAGCTAATGAGTTGGCTTCGAGCCGCTTGCCTGTTGCGTTGGCAAGGAAGTTGGCGAACTCGCCGCTGTAGCCATCGAGTTTCTTCAATGCTTCATCTTTTTTGGCCTGGTCATTGGCGCCGGTTGCTTTTACATAGTCAACGAAGAAACCAATATGGTTTTTCCAGATCATATCAAATTGCTTTCCTGCCTCGGCTCCGTAAACAGATGTAATGGCTTTGGCAAGATCATCGGCGTTGGCGTTCAATGCATTTGCGGAAGCTTGGAAGTCTTTTGCTCCTTCAGCGCCTTTGCGCATTGCTTCAACTGCTAAGTATGCGTGCTCAGTCAAAAGCTGGTCCAGGGAAGTCCTTAACTCAGCTGCTGGTGTTGTAACGGATGGTTTCGCTTGCTCAGCTGCAAATGATGTTGCCGTAACAGGAAGGACTAATGACATGCTTAGTGGGATAGCTAGAATGGATTTGCGGATTTTCATATTGAATCTCTCCTTTTTTGTTTGTTTTTCAAATAGATAACGAAGGAGGATCACAGTTGGATCACTTTTTTATAAAAAACTTTCAAAAAAGTGATAAAAAAGTTTTGCAAAATGCTGTTTTCGTAACTAGTGTCGTTAAAATCTTACTGCCGATTTTAACGCGAAATTAGCTGTTTAGTGCGTTGCAATTTAGTATCCAGGCTCTTTTGAGCTATATACGCTATTTTGATTGCGTAAGTGAACCTGCTTTAATGACTAATGCCACAAACTTTGAGAAAAGAGCCTTGCAAAAAGAAAAAACCAGCAGATTCTGCTGGTTTTAGAGGTTGGATGCGAGCACCATTTCGCCTTTTGGCGTCTGGCTGTCAGCATTTGGTTCAAGGGTGATGGCTACCGTATCCCATTGGGAAAGGTCTTGGTCTTTTTTGTCGGTCATCGTGTAGACGACCGTTCCAGTTCCATCATCTGAGGTGGTGAATGTTCCGGCACGATATGGCTTGTCGTTCTTGATGAGCCATACTTGATAAACCTCATCTGACTTCAGTGACTTCAGCTGGGATGCTTGAATGACCATGCTGACATTTCCGTTCTGTTTGACAAATGATGCGGTTCCTGCCGCATTTCCATCAACAGGGTTCAGTGCCAGCTGTCGGACGATGTGGTCGATGGCAGCGGTTTTAGGCTGCTCGGGTTCTTTCTGCATCTGTGAGCCTAGATAAAAGTTTGCCCCGAGTGACAGGAATAGGGCAGCCGCCATTGCCGGGATGAGCCATTTCCGTTTCGATGATTTTTTCTCCCTTGCTGTTTCCAGTGGGGTCGGATTTTCAAAAACGGAAGGTGATGTAATTGTAGACGAAGCCTCTTCATCATCTTCAAATACTCGCGTAAGGACACGTTCTTTCATACCTTCAGGAGGGGTAATAGGTTCTGTTTGAAAAGCCAGGTCGCCGGTCAATTCGATCAGTTCTTCCAGCTCTTCGCGGCATTCCGGACATTCTTTGAGATGCTCTTCGAATGCTTTTGTCTCTTCGTCTGTGAGGCTATGGTTAAAATAATCGATTAGATTTTCACAAAGGTTAGTATTCATTTGATCCCCCTCCTTCCTTTTCGATGATGGTCCGCAAATGTTTCAATGCGAGCCTGATCCTTCCTTTGACAGTTCCTAAAGGCAATCCAGTCGAGTCAGAAATTTCTTTATGTGTGCGCCCTTTAAAATAGAAAAGGTCAATGATTTTTTGCTGCTCCTCTTTGAGTGATTTGACAGCGCGTCGAATCACCGTCCGCTTCTCTTTCCATTCAGCCAGGTCTTCAGGAGTTGTTTCATCCACCTGAAGCGAATCATTTTCTATATATTCGTAGGACTGATTGTTCTTTTGCTTCCGCAGTACATCAAGCGCAGTGTTCCTCGTCATGGTGATCAGCCAGGAGGAAAATTTCCCTTTTTCATTCGAATAGGGGGCATGTTCCCGCCAGAGCTTAATGAACACTTCTTGAATGACATCTTCGGCATGCTGCTGGCTGCCGGTCATTTTATACGCGAATGAGTACAGAAGCTTTTCGTATTTATCGTATAATGCTTCCAATGCGCTTTTGTCTTTCTGGCGCATTCTCGTATAAAGTTCAATATCCTTAATGTCGGACATAGCGTCCTCCTTTTTTTAGCAGTATGAATAACTCCATCATACTAAAAAACATGGACACTGCTCAAATTTTCTATATGCAGTAAACGATTGGAAAGCGGTTTTGGATCACTTTTTCATGGAAATAAAGGGATTGACCTATTCTTGGCGAATAAAAAAATAGGATTGAAAAACAGGGGGGATTTATGTGGCAACAGAAGTGAAAATTGAAAAGACAGCATCTGAATATCACCGCGAGCTCGCGGTCAAATATTTTAATAGCGTATGGGATCTGATGGAGAAGAAGGAAAGAACAATAGAGGAAACGGATGAAATGATTCATATGGCGCATGCATCCAGGCATCACTGGGGCATCGTCGGAGCACCAATTAATCTGGCAAGGGGAGAATGGCAGGTTTCACGTGCATACGCGGTCGCAGGAAGGGCAGAGCCTGCTCTGTACCACGCACAGCGCTGCCTCGATATTTGCCTGGAGAAAGGCATGGGTGATTTCGACTTGGCGTTTGCCTACGAAGCATTGGCGCGAGGATATAAAATAGCAGGAAACGATGTGCTGAAAGAAGAGAACCTGCAGCTGGCAAGGGAAGCAAGCCAAAACATTGCCAAAAAAGGCGACCTCGAAGTATTGCTCGCTGACCTGGCGACCATCTAAGCTGCGAAAATCATAAGAAATAATGGAGGGACTCCGGAAGCGGGGTTCCTATTTTTTTCGGGGAAAGATAAGTGGAAGCTCCTTGAGGGGATGGGATTTCAATAAAAAAGGATAGTTGAGGGGTAGAGCTGAAAAGTTGAGGGGTTACGCCGGAAAGTTGAGCGGTTGCGTAGAAAAGTTGAGCGGTTAACCCCAAAAGTGCGCCGGTTAGCCCCAAAAGTTCAGAGCAAATCCCCCCAGATGCCGCTCCTCACCCCCTTGAAAATGGGAAATTTCCGGATCCAACTTGACATTCTCAAAAAATGTATTATTATCAAAAATGAGAACAAAAAATATTTTTTGGGTTCATTATTATCAAAAGTGATAATAATCTTAAATTGAAGGGAGATCCCATGAATACTTCCAAGGCAAAAATTTTAATGCATCCAGTCCGTATCAAAATCATCCAACAGCTTGCCAATGGAAATCGAATGACTGTTCAGCAAATCGCCAATCGACTTGATAAGGTATCGCAGGCCTCCTTATATAGACACCTCAATACACTGTTAGAGGCGGAGATGATTCAAGTCGTCGAGGAAAATCAGATCCGAGGAACGGTTGAGAGGGTGTATGCCATCAAGTCGCCGACGATCCATACAGCGGATGACTTGAAGGCATTATCGAAAGAAGAGCATTTGAATTTATTCATGACATTTCAAGCCTATCTTATGGGACAGTTTGAAAATTACCTGGACCGGGGAGACATCGACCTCCCGAGAGACGGGGTCAGCTATCGGGTTGCGAGCATTAATCTGTCCGATGAGGAATTCGCAGACCTTACAGGAAAGCTTGCTTCACTATTAATGGAAGCCATGAAAAATGAGCCCTCAGAAGAACGGAAACCAAGACAAATCGCCAACATCATCATTCCAGAAAAATGAGTGATGCCTAAGAAGAACAAAGGGGAAATTGGGATGAAAATGAATGTGAAGGAAAATGAGATAGAGATACAGGGAGAACATCCGATATTCGGAACGATATCCATACCAGAAGGGGAAGAAATTTATCCTGCGGTTCTGATCATTGCCGGATCGGGTGCAATCGACCGCAATGGAAATGGGCCAAAGGGGAAGTTCCAATTCAATCTTTACAAAGAACTGGCTGGAAGGATTGCTGAATTGGGCTTTATCGTGCTCAGATATGACAAGAGGGGTACGGGAAAAAGCACGAAGGATCTGCTATCAGCGGGAATGTGGGACCTGGTGGATGATGCGGAGAGGTGCTTGCTGTATTTAAAAGAACATCCCCAGGTGGATCAAGACCGCATCATCGTTATAGGCCATAGTGAAGGGACTATTCTTGGTACAGCCCTTTCAGAGCGCCAAAAGATCAATGGGCTGATGCTGGTATCAGGCGGCGTGGCCAATTTAGACGAGTATCTGAAGCATCAAAGGAAGCTTGCCTACAGAGAGCTGAGGAACTCGAAGGGCCTCAAGGGAATGTTGATGAGGAAATTGATCAATGAAGAAAAAGAGGAAAAGAAGGCAGCCAAGCTGATGGATAAGATGTTTCAGTCCAAGAAGCCTGTCTATAAAGTGAGTGGTCTCATCAAGCAGCCTGCAAAGTGGTTCAGGGAGCATTTTTTATATGATCCGAGAGAGGGACTGAAAAAAGCGGATTTCCCCGTATTCGCCATTCACGGGGATAAAGATGCCCACGTCGATCCTGCGATTTTGAACGAACTTCCGGAACTGGTGAAGGAGGATGCAGAATTTCACATCATCCCCGGCATGGAGCATGGCATGCGGGTCCAGCAGGAGGAGATGGAAATCCTTAAGCTGAAAAAGCTCTATAAAAACATTTCATCCCGCCCGTTTCATGAGGACGGATTCAGGGTCTTAACGAATTGGCTTGTCACACATTATAAGGGGGTATCGTAATGGTCAGTACAGCAACCATCATTTCTATGTTTGTTCCGATCTTGTTCTCATTTGCTTTATTTATCACCATGATCATCACGGCTAAAAAGAAAATGGGGATAGAAGTAAAGCCTCTCATCCTTGGGGCAGTTGGATTTATCGTATTTTCACAGGTGCTTGAAAAAGTCCTGCATGTTATTGTCATTAACATGTTTCCTAATTATGCTGACCATCCGGTATGGTTCGGCTTATACGGCGGGTTTGCAGCGGGGATCTTTGAAGAAATGGGACGCTTCATTTTATTTGTCTGGCTGCTCAAAAAATTCCGGGATTACAAGTCTGGTATTTCATTCGGGATTGGCTGGGGTGGAATCGAGGCTATCCTGCTTACACTGATGATTGTGGTGCCGAACATCATCTTCGCCTTCATGTTGAATGCAGGTGTGCTTGATTCA
Source organism: Falsibacillus pallidus (assembly GCF_003350505.1). Lineage (NCBI taxonomy): Bacteria > Bacillati > Bacillota > Bacilli > Caryophanales > Bacillaceae > Falsibacillus > Falsibacillus pallidus. Next base: position 88,399 of record NZ_QQAY01000005.1, on the reverse strand, counting down.
ACGATTGGAAAAGACTTGCCGGCTGAAACTTTGAAGACGCTAAAGGACGGACTGCTGAACAACGGTGTATCTTTCTATCTATTAGCCTGCGTTGAACGCTTCGCAGCTGTTTTCATGCAGCTTGCCTTCTCGCTCCTCGTATTGCTTGGAGTGAAAAAGAAGAAGTTCTCTTATGTGGTTTATGCGATCATCATCCATGCGGCAGTAGACTTCCCGTTGGTTTTTGTACAGACAGGCCACTTCAAAAACCTGTGGGCAGTGGAAACCTACGTGGCCATTCTTGGACTGCTGGGAATCTATTTCATGAAAAAGATACGGAAGCAGTTTGACGATGATTCTCAAGTGACAATTGACCATAGCGCTTCGGTGAAATAAGAAAAGCGGGCACTTCCGAGGAAGTGTCCGCTTTTTTAGAGAGTAGAAATTCTCAGGGTAATAAATCTATCCAGCTCCAGCGCCCAGCCCCTCGAGATCATAAGCCGTACCTCTACGGAAATCAGGATTTCCTTCGAGTTCCGTCTTATGCTGGTCGGGGCTGATCAGGTCGCTTGCGCTTTTAAAATTATCGTGCTGCTTTTTGAAGTTTGTGGATCACTGTTAATGAACGTCCTGTTCCGATAGCAACGGATTCCAATGGGCTTGCTGCAAGGTGTACAGGAACGACGATTTCTTTGCTCAACCAATCCTGCATGCCGTTTAAGAGCGCACCGCCGCCTGTCAGGATAACTCCGCGGTCAACGATGTCGCCGCTTAATTCTGGAGGACAGTTTTCCAGTGTAGCACGGATTGTTTCAAGAACATGAAGCAATGATTCTTTCAATGCAGTTTGAATTTCAGATGATACAAGGGCAATCGTCTTTGGAAGACCTGTAACAAGGTCGCGTCCGCGGATGTCCATTGTCATTTCATCATGTTCGATCAATGCGTAGCCGATTTCCATTTTGATTGTTTCAGCCGTTCTTTCCCCGATGAGGAGGTTGTATTTTTTACGGACGTATTGAATGATATCTTCGTCCATTTGGTCTCCGCCGATACGGATGGTATTGCAAGTGACCACACCGCCGTAAGAAATGATCGCTACTTCCGTTGTACCTCCGCCGATGTCAACAATCACGTTGGCAACAGGCTCATCAACCGGAAGATCTGCACCGATGGCAGCCGCTACAGGTTCTTCGATAAGATGGACTGTTTTAGCACCGCTGTTTTTAACCGCATCATGGATAGCGCGGCGCTCAACAGACGTAGCTCCGGATGGAGTACATACAACGACATTTGGCTTGCGGATGGAGAAGCCAAGCTTTTTGCCGGCGTACTTCATGATTTGCTTCAGCATTTCAGTAGTGATGTCATAATCAGCGATGACGCCATCTTTCAAAGGACGCACTGCGACGATTTTTCCAGGAGTTTTCCCAATCATGCTTTTTGCCTCGGCACCGACAGCCAGGACATTTTTGGTTTCTGTATCAATCGCCACAACGGACGGTTCGTTTAAAATGATTCCTTTGTTTTTGCTATATACTAAAATGTTTGCAGTTCCTAAATCAATACCAATTTCAGAATTTGAGAACATATGTATTCACCCTACCTTTTTGAATTCGACACTCATAATCCTTCTTACGATTATAGGAGATTTTTGTCGGTACGTAAGGTAGTAGTTTATGGAAGAAGATGTTTGTTACAAAACCCATATTTTTCATAGAAGCGATTAAACCATTGACAGCACAGGATAAAGCTTCAGGACAGTGAAGGGGAGGCGTTTCGTGTTACGGAATTTTAAAGGGAATGTAATAATTGGCATCCTGCGAAAATGCGCTTTATGTGCATATTTTTGGATAAAAATAGAAAAGCGGGCACGACTGAATATCGTACCCGTAGGTTGGCAGAAAGTTAAAGGGTGAATTTATCCATTTCTTTTTTCATATTCTCCGTCATTTGGTGGAGGGTGCTGATCAGTTCATTCAAGTGATTGAATGAGCGAAGCTGTTCATCTGTAGAAGCAGAAATTTCTTCGGTGCCGGCTGCCGCCTCTTCAGTCACGGCACTGATGTTTTCAATGGCTGCCAGGATGTCGCTGCTTTTGTGGCTTGAATCCTGGAGTTTAGAAACGAGTTCATTCAATTGGCTGAATATCGAATTGACCGAAGTGGAAATCGATTCGAACGATTGGCCCGTTTCTTCCATGGAATGAACCTGGTCGACGGAGATTTCCTGGCCGTTTTGCGCGGCGCCGATGACGTGCTGAATCCCATCCTTAATGTTCTTTACCATATCTGTGATCAATTTAGTCGCTTTGGAGGAATCCTCTGCAAGCTTGCGGACTTCTTCAGCCACAACGGCGAATCCTTTTCCAGCTTCCCCTGCACGGGCAGCTTCAATCGCAGCGTTGAGGGCAAGAAGGTTCGTCTGCTCTGCAATCTGATTGACAGAAACTGCTGCATCTTCTATCTGGCCCGTATAATTTCTGAATTCTGCCACAGCCTGGCTGATTTCGGAAGAAGACTGAGCCATTTGATCTGAAAGGGACTTCTGTTTTGTAAGAGATTGCTTCCCAATTTCCACTGACTCGAGGGCTTCCTTGCTTTTCGATAAGGATTCGAGGCTCTCTTGTACATTTTGTTCAAATGCTTCACGCATGACTGAAGTATGAATGGCAGTTGACTGGATTTCATCTGACATGGACTGGCTCCCTTTGGAGAGCTCTTCAGTTGAAGCTGCGACTTGATTGCTGATTTCCGTCAGGTTGAACATTTGCTTTGTTACACCTTCAGCAAATTCCTGGACGTCTTCTCCGACTTTTTCGATGGACTGTACCGTATCGCGGAGGTTCATGACCATTTGGGAGAAAGCTGCTGCAAGCTTGTCCAATTCATATTTGGATTGCGGCTTTCCGGACTCCATCTGGATGGAAAGATCGCCTTGCGCCACTCGTTCCGCATTTTTAACCATTGTGTTGACCGGTTTGACAATGCGGTTGGATAGAACCCACGATAAGATCAGGGAAAGAACGACTAACAGGATGCTTCCAATGATGGAAAACAGGATAATGAAGCCGATTTTGGCCTTTGTTTTATCAAGATTGGCTTTGTACAGCTCATTTGCCTGCTTATTCAAGAGAAAAACATCATTCAAAATACCGGAAACACGCATGGCCTGACGGTTTACAGCAGGTTTATTTTGGTTCTCCAGTGCTTTGGACGATTCGTTTGACAACTCCGTGTATTTTTCGCTGATTTTCTTCAACAGTGCTTTTTGTTCAGGCGCCTTCAATTGTTTTGTAAGGGACTGAAGGGATGCATTGCTATTGTCTAAGCTCGTTTTGGCTTCTGCCAAATTGGCATCGGATGGGTTGAACGAATAATTGGACAACCCTTGCTTTGTGCTGGTCAAATCACCTCTGAATTTTTCGACGCCGACAAGGATGCCAGCATCGTTTTTAGAGGAATTTTGAATAAGCATGACCTGGGAAGTAATGAAAAAAATCATGAGAATCGCGAGCACCAATGGAATGAGTCCCAGTAAATTCAAACGAATGCGAAGGTTCATAATCTGTCTCCTTTAATCATTTTCAGGTATTGGAATTTCTCCGTGGATCAATTTGTTTTTTGCCTCATCCAGCTTTTCTAAATCTCCTGGAGTCAATTGGATGAGTGTGAACGGTGCAAGGCCCACGCCGTTTTCTTTAAGGCCAAGCTCTTCAGGACTCATATCGATGCGGCCATTTTTGTTGAATTCTTTCGCTAAGTTGTAAACGACGGTATCGATGTTTTTCATCATCGAAGTGACGATCGATTTTTCGGCAATAAAATGCTGATCGCTGTCGACTCCGGCTGAATAGATGCCTTTTTTCTCAGCTGCCTTTAGTGCTCCAACTCCTGTGAAACCAGCTGCTGGGTAAAGGAAGTCTGCCTTGTTTTTCATTTGCTTCTCAGCAAGCTCCGTTCCTTTCTTGTCATCGCTGAACGTATCTGCAAAATCGACTAGGACGTTTATGTTCGGATCGATATAATGAGCACCTGCCGTGTAGCCGTTTTTGAATTTTTGGATGACAGGGGCTTGTGCTCCTCCGATAAATCCGATTGTATGGGATTTCGTAGTCATCGCCGCGGCCATTCCGACAAGGAAGCTTCCTTCTTGTTCTTTAAATGTGATGGACTTGATGTTTTTGACAGTAGACATCCCGTCGATAAGAACGAAGCGCTGATCCGGATGCTTTTTGGCGACAGCTTCGAGTGCAGGCTGAGCTGAAAAGCCAAGGCCGATGATCAGGTCATTACCTTGTTTGACGAGCTCTTCAAGGGCTTTCTCTTCGTTTCCGTTAGGAGCTTCCCTATAGTCAAAAAGAAATCCGAGTTCATCCCTGGCTTTTTCGAGTCCTTTAAAAGCGGAATCGTTGAATGACCCGTCCCCAAGCCCCGTGTCGGAAAGCAATATGCCGATATGGTACTCCTTTTTATCAGCCGCTGCCTGATCTGACTTTACAGAACACCCGGATAAGACAAGGGTGAACACACTTAATATAAGTAATAAAAATTTATACATTTGTATCTCCTTCCAACCATTATGTAAAAGTTTCCAATGTTGTCTTTTTTTATATCGGTCAAAATAAACACTTTATTAGGGGGAAATTAATAGTCGGAATAGAAGAAATAGTGCGGAAGGTTTGGAGGGGGTTTTGAAGACACAAAAAAACCGGCACATAAAACTGTACCGGTTTTTTTGTCTATTCTCTTGCAAAGAATCGTGCAAGCTCTGCGCTTTCGTTTTTGCGGGTCTTGCGGTGCTCTGCACGTCTGAGCGCAGTTTCATTGAGCCAAAGTTCTTCCTGAGTTTCCGGAACAATCTGAGGAACAGGAGCAGGCTTTCCGTTTTCGTCGAGTGCTACGAATGTCAGGAAGGAGAGGGCAGCGACTGCTTTTTCGCCAGTGAGCAATCTCTCCGAAGTCACTTTCACGAAAACTTCCATGGAGCTTCTGCCAGTCCATGTGACCATGGCCTCAAGCGTAACGGCATCACCGCCGCGGATGGGCTCAAGGAAGTCGACGGAGTCAGTCGAAGCTGTAACGACCGGATTGCGCGCCAATCTATATGCACTGATGGAAGCAATATCATCTATGTAAGCCATCAGCTTACCGCCAAATAGTGTTCCATGATGATTGGTGTCTGGGGGAAGAACGTGGCTCGTCTTTATGGCCAATGTGTCCCTCATGAATTTTTTTTCTCTCATCAGATCACCCTTTTCTATTGAATTACTACCTTTTATTATACCCTTCGTAAAGCGAGAAAAAACTAATATGCTCAAGGATATATTGACATAATGAAAGAAAACGCATACACTGGGAAAAAGACTCTGTATTTTTAGAATATTTCGTTTATAGGGTGTTGATTACCATGAAAATGTATAAAAATGGCCGGATGGCCGAAGAACGGATAAATAGAGGCATGATCGATTAACCAGCCGGTTTCGATCATGCCTCTTTCTTTATTTTGGTAAATCATTAGAGGGGTGCTATAAAATGGTGGAATTAAACGGCAGCACATTGACATTAAAGGATATTAAGGCGGTTCTTTTTGACAAGGCAATGGTTTCAGCTTCTCCGGCAAGCATGGAGCGGGTGGTGAAAAGCAGGGCAGCGGTGGACCGGATTGTCGAGCAGCAGAAGGTCGTCTATGGCATCAATACTGGTTTTGGAAAATTCAGCGATGTCCTCATCAATGCTGAGGATGTGGAAGAATTGCAGCTGAATTTAATCCACTCCCATGCATGCGGAGTAGGGGAGCCGTTTCCGGAAGAAGTGTCGAGAGCGATGCTCCTTTTGCGCGCCAATGCCTTGATCAAAGGGTATTCCGGAGTGCGTCCTGTCATCATTGAACGGTTGATTGACCTGATCAATGCGGAGATTCATCCGGTGATCCCGCAGCAGGGTTCTTTGGGGGCAAGCGGGGATCTTGCACCGCTTTCCCACTTAGCTCTTGTTCTGATGGGGGAAGGGGAAGTTTTTTATAAAGGGGAAAGGATCCCTGGGATACAGGCGCTGTCCAAAGAAGGAATTGCCCCAATTGTGCTTCAGGCAAAAGAAGGGTTGGCTTTGATCAATGGAACCCAAGCTATGACGGCAATGGGTGTGGTCAATTACCTCGAGGCAGAGCAGGTGGCGCTCGAGAGTGAAATGATTGCTTCAATTACAATGGAAGCACTTCGCGGAATTATGGATGCATTTGATGAAGATGTCCATTTGGCACGGGGCTATTCGCAGCAGACAGAAGTGGCAAAGAGGATCAGGGAGTATCTGTCCGACAGCGGATTGACCACGTCGCAAGGGGAAATCAGGGTGCAGGATGCCTATTCCTTAAGATGCATCCCGCAGGTCCATGGAGCTTCCTGGCAGGCGCTTGATTATGTGAAAGAAAAGCTGGAGATCGAAATCAATGCGGCGACAGACAACCCGTTGATATTTGACGATGGCGCGAAAATTATTTCCGGGGGGAACTTTCACGGGCAGCCGATTGCTCTAGCCATGGACTTCATGAAAATTGCGGTCGCAGAACTCGCCAATATTTCCGAGCGGAGAATCGAGCGGCTGGTGAATCCGCAGCTGAATGATCTGCCGCCATTTTTGAGCCCACAGCCCGGTCTGCAATCAGGAGCCATGATCATGCAATACGCGGCAGCTTCACTTGTTTCGGAAAACAAAACGCTGGCTCATCCGGCAAGCGTCGATTCCATCCCGTCATCTGCCAATCAGGAGGACCATGTCAGTATGGGGACGATCGGTTCGAGGCATGCCCATCAAATTATCCAGAATGCGCGGAGGGTCCTCGCCATTGAACTGATCTGTGCACTCCAGGGAGCAGAATTCCAAGGAGTAGAGAAAATGGCGAGCAGGACGAGAGTGTTTTATGACAAATCGCGCGAGATCGTCCCTTCGATTACAAAGGACCGCATATTCTCCAAGGACATCGAAGCGGCTGCTGTTTGGCTGAAGGAGCTGGACTGGGCGGCGTATGGTTTGACTCGAGCGGAAGCGAAGGCTTAAGGGGGAAAAAAGCAGGCATCTTTAAAGGAATTAGTATAAAATGAGGGAAATGAAAAAAGAAAGGCTAGTCATATGAAAAAGAAATTAATGATTTTTGCTGTCACTGTGCTGATTATTTTCTTGCTGCTTTTCGGCCTCTATAAATTGATGAACGCCCGGACATTTCAGCTGTTCGGAGGTTTGATCGATCATGTGGATACGAAGCAGAAAGTCGTCGCCCTGACATTTGACGACGGTCCGACAGAAAATGTGGATGAAATACTGCCGCTATTGGATCAGTATAACGCCAAAGCAACATTCTTCCTTATCGGCCGTGAAATGAAGCAGAATCCCGTGGAGGCAGAGAAGATTGCACAGGCCGGGCATCAAATCGGGAACCATACGTATTCGCATAACCGGATGATTTTTAAATCACCTGGCTATATTCGGGACGAGATTGAGAAAACGGATAAGTTGATCCGGGAAGCCGGCTACAAAGGAGAAATCGATGTCCGCCCACCGAATGGGAAGAAGATAGTCGGACTCCCCTACTACTTGTGGAAGCATGATAGGGATACGATTATGTGGAGCCTCGAACCGGATACTTATTTTACGAAGGTCTCTGACAAACTGGATTATGTAAAAGAAAACGTGCAGCCGGGATCGATCATCCTGATTCACGCAATGTATGACCATACTGGAGATGAACTTAAGGTTATAAAAGAGATTTTGGATGACCTTTCTAAAGAAGGGTATACATTTGTGACCGTCAATGAGCTGCAGAAGATGAGTGGAAAATAAAAACCTCGCCAATTTGGCGAGGTTTTTTTGTGGGGCATAGTGTGGAATGTGCTTATTTGGAGAATGTTTCGGGGGGAGGGACGTGCAACATTGCGGATAGTGCCCTTTGTGTTTGGCTGCGGAGGGTGAAGGGCAGGAATGTGGTTAGATGGTGCCCTTGGAAAGGTGAAGGGAGGTGTGAAGGTATCGAAAGAGGTTGGAAAGTGCCCGTAATCAGGTCAAAAGCAAAATGAAGGTCATGAAAGAGATAGAATACAGCCCGTAATATGGCGCAGGACCGGATGAACGTCATGAATGAAGAATTACGGGCTCATATAAGGGAGCACACAAAAAAACAGGAGACAAAGCGAAATGTTCCGCCGTTGTCTCCTGTCTTAAATTCTTACATAAACATTCCTACGAAGATCGCCGTGATGAAGCTGGCAAGTGTTCCTCCGACGATTGCTTTTAGGCTTAGTTTCGCCACAAGCGGACGTTTGGATGGTTCAAGGGAACCCAGTCCGACAATCAATTGTCCGATTGAAGACAGGTTGGCGAAGTTGCAAAGGGCAACAGATAGGATCGCCACTGTTTTAGGGGACAATTGATCGGAAATCTTAGTCAGGTTGTCATAGGCAACGAATTCATTGATGGACATTTTTGTTCCAATGATGGATGCGGCTTTGAAAGCTTCGTCCACCGGTACGCCGACCAACAATGCAAATGGGTAGAATGCGTAGCCCAAAATCATGGACAGGCTTGTGTGGAATAGTCCGAGCACACCGTTGACAAGTGCAAGGATCCCGATGAAGGCAATCAAGAGGGCACCGATATTGATGGCAAGCTGCACGCCGTTGACCGCACCGTCTGCGATGGCTTCAAAGATATTCGTATGATCTGTCTTAGCCATTTTGATGTTGTCATTTGTCTCGGATACTTCTGTTTCTGGTTCCATCAGTTTTGCCATGATCAAGGAAATGAGCGGCACGCTGAATACAGAAAGAAGGAGGTATTTCATATCGATTCCCATCAGGGAGTAGCCGACAAGGATGGCGCCGCTCGCAGAAGCCGTTCCTCCAACCATGACAGCGAACGTTTCAGAACGGGTCAAAAATTTAAGATAAGGCTTGATCAAAAGCGGTGCTTCAACGATTCCCAAAAATGAATTTCCGACTGCATTGAAAGTTTCCACTTTTGTTGTACCGAGCAATTTTCCAAGTGTGACCCCGATGACGCGGACAATAAGTGGAAGAACGCGCAAATAATAAAGAGCAGAAATAAGGGCAGAGATGAAAATTATGACCGCCAGCACGTTAATCGCAAAAACAAACGTGATGTGCGTTCCTTTATCGAAGAAACCTCCGAATACAAACTGGATACCTTCATTGCTGAAATCAATGACTTTTTGCACCCCAAGGGCTGCTTTTTCTAAAAAAGTCTTCCCGACTGGGACTTTCAGAACGAATAAAACAAATAATGCTTCCAGAACCATTCCAATAAGGATGGTGCGCCAAGGGATGATAGATTTCTTGCTGCTGAGCAGCCAGCCAAGGAATAAAACACCGATTAAACTGAGTATGCCTAATAAAATGTCCATAATGACCTCCTAGATGATTGCGATTTCCTTTAGATGATTGGTACGTCATCAGATGTCAGACTTCTCAAAAGAAAATAAAAAAATCGTGAATTCAACCTTTTATAAAGAAAGTCTGAACCCACGATGGATAATTGATTTAATCAATCTGACTTTCCCTATAGTCCAGCTATTTACGGCAGCCGGGTAGAAACGTATGGTCCATATCACCATCTTTATATAAGGAAACCGTATGAAGTTGATTAGTATTTTATCAGAGGCTTGGGACTTTCTCAATAGTAATTCGTAGGAAAGTTATCACAGTTAAAAAGAGAGAGAATTCTGAACAAGCAGGGTCATTTTTAGATTTTGAAAAATTTTTTTAAAAAAAGTGATCCAACTCTTTATCTTCTTCGTTAGCTATGTAGAAAAAGGACGAAGGGAGGTGAAGAAGAACGTGCGAAACAAATTGGCCTATTCGCTCATTTTCCTTGGTATTCTCGCATTTCCGTCCATGGCATCTGCACATGGGGGCCTGCTTTCAGGCGTAGTCGATCAGACGACCAAAACGGTTGATCAAACGTTGGATACGGCTGATACGGTGCTGAATGGAAAGGAAAATGAAAAGTCAGACGACACAGTCCTGGACAAGGTTGCAAGCACAGTGGATTCTATAGCAAAACCAGTGAAGAGTGTGACTAACAGTGTGGAAGATACAGTGAAAAACACAGTGAAAAACGTTGTTGGCACAAAGTCAGATGTGAAACTGGTGGATGTCGATCTAGGTGAAAAGCCGAAAATCAAAGTGAACACGGGCATCGCGGATATTGAAGTGGATGAGTCTCCTTCCGTTAAGATTGGGAAGGAAGCTGACGATTCAACGGATAATTCGGCTGTGAATGCGGATGTAGGACCGGTCGAAACGAAAGTATCCACTATAAACCCTACGGTAAAAGTGGAAGTTGGCCACTCTAAACAAGAGGACAAGCATTCTGTTAAAGAACATCCAGTTGAAGTACAAGCGGATGCCGCCCAGCCAAAGCAGACAATTGCACCATCCATTAAGCCTAAAGAGGAAAAGGGTGAACCAGTTTCCGCATCGGACAATGTGCAAAAGGTGAAAATGCCTAAGGTACAGCCTTTGATGGAGAACCATCCGGAAGGAAAGACTCCGGTTCATCATCAAAAACATAGGACAGGACATTATGAAGCCATTGTTCCTGCAGGTGGATCTAGTATGCAGACCACTGCCTCTAGCGGAGGAACAGGAACTGCCGTGTCCCCAGCGTTCGCTGCAATATTAGGAAGCGGCTTTGATCTGGAATACCGTTATTTGCAGCCCAAGACTGGAAAGTCCAAAATTTATTATGATCAATGGCTGAATGCACCACCTTCTCAACCTCCGAAATCTTTCTTCTTTTTAAATGTTTGAATATAAAAAAACTACTAAAAAGAAGAAGGAGCGAGTACATTGAAAAAAACAAATTTCATTAAAACATTGACTATTACAGGAAGCCTTGCAGCAGGAATTCTAATCGGAGGACAAGCTAGCTTTGCAGCAGAGCATGATTCTTCATTGAACATTGTCAACAATCTGACTGGATCACTTCACCTGATGGGTGACCACGATTCTTCAAATGCAGCTGCAGATGTTTCATCTGAAAACGTCGTGAATTTTCAAAGCCAATCTAGCGATGATCAAGAAGGTTCATTAAAAGCTGGAGAGAATGCAAAAGCCGGTGTATCAGCAGAGCAGAGCGACCGTGGAAATGACAATCGTTCATCTGTCTCCGCCAATGCGGGTGCTGATGTGAACGCTATGACGAAAGATAGTGAGGACCAATCTTCATTGAACGCAAAAGCAGATGCAGGCGTTATGGCGGAAGCGAAAAGCACAGAAAATGGCGACATGAACAGTGCAAAGCTAGGTGTCGACACTAAGGCAGATGTGAACGCTATGACGAAAGATAGTGAGGACCAATCTTCATTGAACGCAAAAGCAGATGCAGGCGTTATGGCGGAAGCGAAAAGCACAGAAAATGGCGACATGAACAGTGCGAAGCTAGGTGCCGACACTAAGGCAGATGTGAACACGATGACAAGTGATGAAGAAGATCAAACTTCATTGGATGCGAAAGCAGATGCAGGTGTTTGGACAGAAGCAACAAGCACAGAAGATGGAGACATGAACAGTGCGAAACTTGGTGCCAACACAATGGCAGATGTGAATGCAATGACAAGCGATGAAGAAGATCAATCATCATTGGATGCAAAAGCAGATGCAGGTGTGTGGGCAGAAGCGAAAAGCACAGAAGATGGCGACATGAACAGTGCAATGCTAGGTGCCAACACAATGGCAGATGTAAACGCAATGACAAGTGATGAAGAAGATCTATCATCATTGGATGCAAAAGCAGATGCAGGTGTGTGGGCTATGGCTGAGAACGATGAGGATTCAAGCAAACTCGGTCTAAATGCAATGGCAAATGTAATGGCTGACTCAATGTATTCTTCAGATAACGACCACAGCAACAGCAGCTTAATGAGCAATTTGAACACTAGACTTTGGATTGAAAATAATGATGATCAACTCAACACCAATCTTGACCTTATGGCTGGATTAAGTGCAATGTCATCAGATGACGAAGATAATTTCATGAGCAGCTTGGCTCTAGATGCTTCTTTGAATCTAATGCTCGATTCCGAGTATGATGATAATCATGATTCATTGTTAAATCTATAAGCAGAAAGTAAAAGGATAGCTGGAATCCAATTTTGGGTTCCAGCTTTTTTAATTGGTTGGAAAAATGTATAACATTTGTGCGTAAAACATTTAATCACTAAAGGAAATCGAGGATTTGGTGAACAATTAGGAAAGAAATCTAGTAGGACAGGGTCAAATCCTGAAAAACCAACTCGAAAATCATGGTGGATGGTCCTCTCCGGAGATTCTATGCGCGAAAAATGCTTCCCTTTGCGCCATTTTCCAAACTCTATGCGCGAAAAATACCAGGCTATGCGCGAAACCACACCGCTTATGCGCCAAAACCCTCCTCCTATGCGCGAGTGAGCAGAATAAGGGCAAATTCAGCCTTAACCCTCGTGCACGAGACCCTGCAAAATTCGACAAAAGTCGGGGCGTGTCCAGCTCCAGCGCCTAGCCGCTCGAGGTCATAAGCCGCAACTCTACGGAAATCAGGATTTCCTACGTGTTCCGTCTTATGCGTGTCGCGGCTTTCAAGGCGCTTCCTCTTTTCTTAGTGCCTGTCACATTTTGTGATGGGGCTGCTTTTACTTCTTATTCGTTGGATAAAAAAATAAGGCTCGGCGGCACCCGAACCTTAAATCGCAAGCATTGTGAGAAAGAACGTGGCGACGGACAATACGATGGAGACAATGAAAATCGTCAGCAGCGGTCTCATGGCTTTGTCTTTGAGCTGCTTAAAGTGGATATTCAGCCCGAGTCCGGTCATGGCCATGGTCAAAATAAAAGTGGTGACTTTTGAAACGGTGTCCATTATTTGAGGATTTAATAGTCCTTTTTCATCTAAAAGGGTGCCGGCTATGCTCATTAATACAAATCCGATCAGGAAATATGGAAAGGAGATGGATGCCTGTCCCTGGCTTGCATCTCTTTTTTTCATCCAATACATAAAGGCGAAGCTCACCGGAATCAACAGAAGGACACGTCCGAGTTTAGCTAATAGGGCGAGTGCTAATGCGTCTCCTCCTGCAGGCTCAGCAGCCAAGGCGACATGCGCGATCTCGTGAAGGCTGACGCCGCTCCATAAAGCATAGTGCCCTGACTGAATTGGAAACCAGGAATAAAGCAAGGTGTAGGTAACGGAAAAAATGGTCCCCATCAGTGCAATGATGCCGACGCTCAGTGCGGTATCCTCTTCTTTTGCCTTGATGATCGGTGCAATGGCAGCAATGGCCGCGGCCCCGCAGATGCCGGTCCCAGCCCCTAGCAGAAGAATGGTCGATGCGTCGCTTTTAAGTTTTTTGCCAAGCCAAATCATCAGGAAAATGGAAAATACGATCGAAAAGATCCCAAGCAGGATGACGGCCGGGCCTTGCTTGACAATCAGAATGATATTTAATCTTAATCCAAAAAGGATGATGGCCAATCTTAGCAGCTTTTTGGAAGAAAAATCGATGCCGGGCTTGATGGACACAGGATACCCTGCAAGCTGCCGGTACACTATCGCTAGCAGGATAGCAGAGGCGAGAGGTCCAATGCTGCTGAAAAATGGAGCTTTTGAAAGGAGTGTCCCAAGCAGCGCGATGATCCCCGTAAATAATATACCCGCGGTAAAATTTTTCATTTTGAATCCCCCAATCTATCCCTTTTATCATAGTCCTGTTTTTCGTATAATGAAAATTAATCATTTTGATGAAAAGTATAAGTAATAGCTTATAGAAAGGTGGGGTGACGATGGAGCAGAAGTACCTCGTATTTTTAACAGCTGCAAGGGAGAGAAGTTTTTCAAAAGCCGCGGAAACCTTGTTCATGACACAGCCTGCGGTGAGCCAGTATATTTCGGGTCTGGAAAAAGAACTGGGTGCTGCACTCTTAATCCGGCAGACGAAAAATATTAAGCTGACAAAAGCGGGTGAGATTCTGAAAGATTATGTTCTGGAAATGAAGGAACTCCATGAAAATATGAATCGTGCCATTCAATCTGTTTTGAATGAGCCTAGGGGTGAGCTCCGAATCGGCGCTAGCTATACATTTGGGGAGTATATTCTGCCGCACACCATTTCCGATTTGCTCGTCAAATACCCTAATGTCCACCCGAGCATCACAATTGGAAATACGGCTGAAATCGCTGATCGAGTACTTGCAAACAAGCTGGACATTGGTGTGATAGAAGGGCAAAAAGTGCATAAAGAACTATCGCTGGAAAAACTGTCCAATGATGAAATGTACTTGATTGCCGGAAAGAATCATCCGCTTGCAAAGAAGAAGACGCCGATCGAGATGGAGGATTTGGCAAATGAAAGATGGATTGTCCGGGAAAAAGGATCCGGTACAAGGGAAGCGGTGGACCAATGTTTGTCGAAGCATAACTTGAAGCCGGTAGACATGATGGAATTCGGCAGCACTCAGATCATCAAGGAATCCGTGGAAGCAGGGCTTGGCATCACACTCTTGTCCAAATGGGCGATTCGAAAAGAAGTCGATGCCGGAGTACTCAAAATCATTGATTGCGAAGATACCCCGGTGGTGCGCGACTTTTCGATCATCAAGCAATGGGAGAGCGGGGGTTCAAAGACGATAGAGGTGTTCAGCGAGGTGCTTAGGGGGTATTTTGGCGGAGAGTCCACTAAATAATAGTTATCCACATGTGGACAATTCTTTTTTATCCACCTCATCACCAAGAAATTTAGATAAACAAGTCGATTTTGATTAAACATTCTCATCTTATCCCCATAAAGAACAACTTCGCATTTTATAAAAACTGCTTGATACTGAAGTTTTCAACAAATCATCCACATTATTAACACCAGATGGCCAATCCTAATATAGTTTTCCACTAGATTTACACAAAAAACACCCCACCAAAGTGGGATGCTTTATCAAATTGCTTCCGCCTTGCGCTTCTCGAACAGCTGGAATGTGACCCAGTATAGGCCGGCGCTTATCAAGGAAAGGACGGTCAGTGAGTAGAATGTCCATTGGAAGCCGAATAGTGTTGTGAGCGGAATGGCCAGCGGAGCGAGGGTTCGCCCGATTGTGTAGCGTAGGCTGGCCGCTGCAAAGTATTGGCCGCGCATGTGCTCAGGTGCAAGCTTGGAGATGAAGCTTTGCTGAAGACCGGCTGTCATGAGTTCGGCGAATGTAAAGATTGCCATGGCGATGATCATGCCCCATGCTGTGCCGAACACACCCATCAATAGCATAGACAGTGCGTATGTGACAGCGGAGACCATGAATACATTGCGTTCGCGGAAAGTGTTCATTTTTTTGGTGACATAAACAGTCAGGATCGCCACGAGGAAGCCGTTTTCGGATAACACAAATCCGAAGAGCTGCTCGCTTTTTAAGGTGAAATCCCAATTTCCAACGTTTAATAGTGTAGCATTCTTGATTGTGTCTTTAATATAGACAGGGACAAGCAAATCGAGCTGCATGAAGATCTGTGCGCCGATGATCCCTGCGAGTATATAAAGCAGGAAGATTCGATCGCTGCCGATGACTTTGTAGTCCCGGACTTGATTCATCAGTGCCTCGTACCATTTTAACCGCGGGGCTTCCAAAGCAGCATCCTGTGAGACCAGATTCGGTGCGGTTTCCCTTGTGTATTTGATCAACAAGAGGGAAAGGAGGATGCAGATGAAGCCGGCGATGACCATGACTTGGAATGGGTAGTTGACATAGAAGATCCCTCCAAGAATCGGTCCGATGACGACTGCGATATTAATAGATGTATAGAAGACGGCGAATACGCTGCTTCGGTCTTTTTCATCCACGACATCTGCGACCATTGCCTGGCTTGCTGGCCAGTAGACGGAGCCGAACATGCCGGCAAACGTAAAGCAGATGAAGCCGAGGATCGGTGAGTGGATCCATGGTGAATCTGCCAATCCGAAAATGAAGAAGGCAGCACCCTGGCCGAAGGATGCGAGGACCATCATGCGCTTGCGTCCGTATCGGTCTGCGTAATAGCCGCCAAGCAAGTTGGCCGCGACGGAAAATACTTGTGAAAAAATGAGTAGAAATCCTGCTTTCTCTTTCCCGAATTCATCTGTAAAGTACAGCGTCAAGAACGGGAAGAACATCCAAAACGTGATATTGATCAAGGCTTCCCCAAACAGCCTGATCTGAAGATTGCGGTCCCAATCTCTTATTCTCATACAAAACACCCCTATTCTGAACCGTAATCTTCCATATCATACATTGCACATCTAGGGGAAGACAAGATAAAAGAGCCAAGTTTACTAAACTTCGGAATAGTCTGTTTATTATTTTTCTCCATGAAAAAGAGGCAGCGCAATTGCACTGCCCCGAAGTCGATTCTATTAGAATGCCCAGTCGCCGCTGCGGAAGACAGGCTCGCTGTTTCCGTCTTTTGTGATGCCGTCGATATCCATTTCGGCAGAACCGATCATGAAGTCAACGTGCGTGATGGAAGAGTTCAAACCGTGCTTCTCCAAGTCTTCCTGGGACATTTGCTTGCCGCCTTCCAAACAGAACGCATAAGCGTTACCGATGGCAAGGTGGTTGGATGCATTTTCATCATATAGCGTGTTGTAGAAAAGGATGTTTGATTGTGAAATTGGAGAATTGAATGGTACGAGTGCAATTTCTCCAAGGTAATGGGATCCTTCATCTGTTTCAACAAGCTGCTTCAAGATTTCTTCGCCTTGCTCGGCTTTTACATCGACAATTCTTCCTTCTTTAAATGTAATGGTGAAGTTATCAATGATGTTTCCGCCGTAGCTCAATGGCTTCGTGCTGGATACCGTTCCGTTCACGCCTGTTTTATGAGGGACTGTGAAGACTTCTTCCGTCGGCATGTTAGCCATGAACTCATGTCCTTGTGCATTCGTGCTTCCAGCGCCGACCCATAGGTGGCCTTCAGGAAGTTCGATGGTCAAATCAGTGCCAGGTGCTTTGTAGTGGAGCTTTTGGTAGTTTTTATCGTTCAGATACTTCACTTTTTCATGAAGGTTAGCATCATGGTCTTTCCATGCCTGCACCGGGTTATCCACATCTGAGCGTGTTGCTTTGAAGATAGCGTCCCAAAGCTTTTCAACCGCTTCTTCACCATCGCGGTCAGGGAAGACCATGCTGGCCCAGTTCTCTGATGGGACGGCAACTACTGTCCAGCTCACTTTATCGGACTGTATGTATTGACGGTATTTTTGAGTGGCTTTTCCAGCAGCTTTCTGCCAGTTGGAAATTCTTTCGCCTTCGACTCCTTTTAAAAGGTCAGGGCTTGAAGACATTACAGACATGAAGGCAGCTCCCTGCTCAGCCAAGTCTTCCATTTCCTTTGCACGCCATTCAGGGAATTCCATGAAGGCTTCTTTTGGAGCGAGATCATATTTCAAGCGGGTGACAGTATCGTCTCCCCAGTTGACTACGACATTTTTGGCGCCTGCTTCATATGCTTTTTTAACAGCCAAGCGGACAAATTCAGCAGCATCAAGAGCAGCTGTGATGACCAATGTCTGGTCCTTTTGAATATTGACGCCGACTTTAACCGCTAGTTCAGCGTATTTCTCTAAGTTTTCCTGGAAAGTTGCCATGTATCATTCTCCTTCTATTCAGAATGTTCAATTCTATTTTATCAGTGTTAAGATAGAATGGAAACGATTTAGTCGCAAGGAGGGAAAAAGATGTTCGAGATCAAAAGAATCTATGAGGACCCTGCTGATGCGGATGGAGAAAGAGTGCTGGTTGACCGTCTTTGGCCAAGAGGGATTTCAAAGGAAAAAGCCAAGCTTTCCAAATGGATGAAGGAGGTTGCGCCGAGTCCTGATCTCCGGAAAGAGTTCAATCATAAACCGGAAAAATTCGAGCAGTTCAGGGAAGAGTACTTGAAGGAATTGAAAATGGATGAGAAAAAAGAGGACATCGATTGGCTCCATGAAAAAGCGGCGGATGGAAAAGTGACACTTCTTTACGGGGCAAAGGATGAGAAGCATAACCATGCCATCGTGCTGAAAGAATATCTCGAAAACGAAAAAGGCTGACTTTTGAACTCGTCAAAAGCCAGCTTTTTCTATTTGTCCAATTCCGCTTTTCTTATAATAAAAATTTCCGATATGCATCCGGATCTCCGACGAGGTCGGCAAGTGTATATCCGTCGAGTACGGTCATGTAGGCTTGAAGGGCTTTCCAAAGCGCATGCTTCAGGCCGCAGACAGGCGTGATCACGCATTGATTGTTTTTGCCGTCAAAGCATTCGACCATATGAAAATCTTCTTCTGTCTTCCTTACGATTTTTCCGATATTGATATCCTCAGGTGTTTTTGCCAGCCTGATTCCGCCGTTTCGGCCTCGGATGGTTTCAACCAGGCCCATTTTCCCAAGCTCATATGTGACCTTCATTAAATGGTTTTTTGAAATGGAATAGGCATCTGCAATCTGCTTGATGTTGGCCAATTCATTGTTTTTCAGCGTAGCTAAATATATAAGCACCCGCAAGGAGTAATCTGTATAATTTGTCAGTCTCATTGTTCATCACCTGCACCTATTATACTCATTGTGACAAATCATTGTCTAAATTTGTGACAGAAATTTTAAAGATGTATTTAAAATATTGCTTTAAGGATTGCCGAGGAGTATCTTAAAGATGTATTAAAAATACTACTTTAAGAGGAGCGGTTTACATGCTATCCCAAAAAACTATCGAGATTGTGAAATCCACTGCACCTGTATTAGAAGTTAAAGGTCAAGAAATTACAACGGCTTTTTATAAATTATTATTCTCCAACCATCCGGAATTGTTAAATATCTTTAACCATGCAAATCAATCACAGGGACGCCAGCAAACAGCTTTGGCAAACACTGTATATGCTGCAGCAAAATACATCGATCAGCTGGAAGTTTTAGTTCCTGCGGTAAAGCAGATCGCCCATAAACACAGAAGTCTTGCGATCAAACCGGAACACTATCCAATCGTCGGAAAATATTTATTGGAAGCGATCAAAGAAGTGCTGGGCGAGGCAGCAACGGATGAAATCATCAATGCCTGGGCAGAAGCTTACGGGGAAATCGCCAATGTCTTCATCAGCGTGGAAAGAGCGATGTACACAGAAGCCCAAGAACAAGAAGGCGGCTGGATCGATTTCAAGGAATTCGTCGTGGCTGACAAAAAAGAAGAAAGCTCTGTTATCACATCATTCTATTTGAAACCAAAAGATGGTGGAAAAGTAGCGAGCTTCACTCCTGGACAATATATCACAATCCAAGTATCCATCCCAGGTGAAAAATATATCATGAACCGCCAATACAGCCTTTCTGATGCGCCGGGAAAAGACTACTACCGCATTTCCGTAAAGCGCGAAGCAGAATGCAATCCAAAAGGAAAAGTATCAAACTTCCTTCATGATGGCGTAAATGTCGGCGATACGATCAAAGTCAGTGCACCAGCTGGAGACTTCGTATTGGAAAGCAATCCACATGCTCCAATCACATTGATTGCAGGGGGAGTCGGGGTGACTCCGATGATCAGCATGCTGAAAACATTGGCAGATCAAAAAGCAGAAAACACCATTACATTCATCCAGGCAGCTCGCAACAACCAAATGCATGCATTCTTGGATGAAGTGAACGAAGCTTGCGACAAGCTAGATAATGCCACTGCATATTTCGGATATGATGCAGACAGCTCTGCGGGCCACTTCCAAGGATATATTGAAAAGAGCTTCCTCAGACAAGCTGTTCCATCATCAGATTCTATCTGCTATGTCTGCGGACCAGCTAGATTCATGGAATCCATCATCCGCCAACTCAAAGAAATCGGCATTCAGGAAGACCGCATCCGCTACGAATTCTTCGGACCGGCAATGACACTCAACACAGAACCAGTAGAAACAGAAGCCAAAAACTAATGAATGAAGGCGTGCTGAAGAAGCACGCCTTTTTGTTTACTCGCTTTCTTCAACGCGGTTCTTGAATGCTTCTTGCGTTGTGATGAATTCTTCGTCTTCGATTCGTTCCTTCGTATGCTTCTTCGCCTGGCTGTTTTTAGGGAAATCGCCAGGATTTCCTTTTTCTTTGTGGTTGAAGCCTGTGCCTCTTGCCAATTCGTTCACTCCTTCCTGATTGGATACTTATAGCTTTTCCAGAACGCCTTCACTTATGAAATTGTAAAAATGTTGCAATTTTGACACGATTCAAGAGCATGTAAGCGTTTTCTTAACCGGCTGTTAAGATATAATAATAGTAGTAAATATATGATAGAAGGGTGCTGGCAATATGGATTTTTTCAGTATCATTTCCGAACAGAGAATTAAAGAAGCACAACGAAACGGTGAATTTGATAATCTGCCCGGCTACGGAAAACCTTTGCCGAAAGACGAATTTGAACATGTTCCACCCGATATGCGCATGGCTTACCGTATAATGAAAAATGCGGGATACTCCATGGAAGAAGCTGAAATTCGCAAAGAAATGATGTCAATCGAAAAGCTGATTTCCATGTGTGAAGACGAAGAAGAAAAAGAAGGCTTGAAAAAAGAACTCAACGAAAAATACGTGAAGTTCAATCAATTCATGTCCAAGCGTAAGAAAGACACCAATTCATCGATTTTCAAGAACTACGAAAGTAAAATTGAAAAGAAATTATTATAAATACTGTAGGGAGCCTCTGAGTGGGCTCTTTTTTGTTGGATTTACAGCAGGAATCAATGGGGTTACTGCTTTCCCACAAGCTCTATGCGCGAAAAATTCTTGCCAATGCGCGAGAACCGGACCGCTATGCGCCGGCCAACACAGTCTATGCGCCAAATCCCCTTTCTTATGCGCCAGCGGCCATTTTAGCATTACATATGCTAAATCAAGTGCAGAAAAACCAGCAGCATTCGACAAAAACCGGGGCGTGACCTTTTGGGCACCTTTAGGAAACTCAACACTTTTTTTAAAGAAGTGTTCAATAGTTTCGATTTGGGCCGATATAAAGGATAGACATAGTTCAGAGAGCCAGGGCTGCAGCAATAAGTCCAAGCAGTCTGGAAATAACGATTTAGGGTGAAGTACATATGGATAAAACATCAGTCATTGGCATCATATTGGGGATTGTTGCAATCGGAGTGGGTATGTTTTTTAAAGGGCTGAGCCCGATGATCATCATCAATCCAGCAGCGATTTCCATCATCATTCTTGGAACGATTGCCGCCGTAACCATCGCGTTTCCGGCAACAGACCTCAAGAAAGTTCCTAAACTATTCGGTATTTTATTTAAGGATAAAAAACAGCTGAATCCAAAAGACGTCATTTTATTATTTTCGGATTGGGCACAGCTGGCGCGAAAAGAAGGCCTTCTTGCACTTGAAGCTAAAACTGCCGACGTGGAAGATACGTTCTTGCGCAACGGTTTAAGCCTTGCCGTAGATGGACAAAGCGCGGATTATATCCGTGATGTTTTAAATGAAGAAATTGAAGCGATGGAAGACCGCCATAATTCCGGAGCTGCAATATTTTCACAGGCAGGCACCTACGCACCGACACTGGGGGTGCTCGGAGCTGTACTTGGTCTGATTGCGGCATTGAGCCACATGGACGATCAGGCAGAGCTTGGAAAAGCCATTGCAGCAGCATTCGTTGCCACGATGCTCGGGATTTTCACCGGATATGTCCTTTGGCATCCATTTGCCAATAAGCTACGCAGAAAGTCGAAGGAAGAAGTCAACATTAAGCTGATGATGGTAGAGGGCATCCTTTCCATTTTGGAAGGAGAGGCGCCAAGGGTCATCGAACAAAAGCTTGCTTCCTACCTGCCAGCAGGTGAGCGGAATAAAATCCTAGACGAAAGCGGTGTAAAGCAGGATGAGCAGGCGTAAGAAAAAGAAGCATGATGACTCCCATATCGATGAATCCTGGCTTATCCCGTATGCGGATCTTTTGACACTGGTACTTGCTTTATTTATTGTTTTGTTTGCGGCAAGTTCAGTCGACGCCCAGAAATTTCAGTTGCTCTCCAACGTGTTTAATGACATTTTCATCGGGGGAGAAGGGGTCATGGATTACCCGCAGCCATCCCCGGAAGATGATACAGCAAAAACACATGGGCTGAAGCAGGCCGATCCTGTTGAACAGCAGACACAGACGGATTTGCAAAAGAAAGAACAGCTGCACAAGCTCGATCAGGAAGAACTCAAACAGATCCAAGTGAAGATCAATCAGTATATCCAGCAAAAAGGGCTGAAGGAGAAATTCGATACATCCCTGACAGATGAAGGGCTTCTCCTGACAATCCGCGACAACGTCCTGTTCAACTCGGGACAGGCAGAAATCAGGAGCAACGATATTGACGTCGCCAAAGAAGTCTCCGACCTGCTGGTCATGGATCCACCTCGGAACGTGATTATCAGCGGCCATACGGATAATGTGCCAATCCACACTTCGAAGTTCGAATCGAACTGGGAACTAAGTGTCATGCGCGCTGTCAACTTCATGAAAATCATGCTGCATAATGACAAACTTGATGCCCGCTGGTTCAGCGCCAAAGGCTTTGGCGAATTCAAGCCGATTGCCTCAAACGCAACTCCAGAAGGCCGATCAAAGAATAGAAGGGTAGAAGTCCTTGTTTTGCCAAGGCACAGTCTGCCTGAATAAACGCATAAACATATCCGCCACAAAAAGCCCGCCACTGTGTACTCAGTGGCGGGCTCTTCCTATTAAGCAGATAATTTCTCTTCTTCCACAGCTGCCCCCCGCTTTTTCCTGCCATGAAGCAGGTGGTAGCCTACTCCCATAATCAGGATGTAAATGGACAGGTAAAGGTATAGCTTGCTATATCCGGCCGCGGCTGCGAGGAGTCCTAGAAGGAAGGACCCTGATCCGATTCCGGAGTCAAAGACGGTGAAGAACGTCGCAGTGGCTATGCCTCTCCGATGGGGCGGTGCTGAATTCAAAGCCACAGTTTGAAGTCCTGGAACCAGTGTGCCGTAGCCAAGTCCGATCAACGCGCCTGCAACCAAGAGCAGCGGTGCGGAATGGACGATGCTCAAGACAAACATTCCGATGGCAAAAAACAAAATGGACGGGTAGATGATGAAATTTTCCCCGTAGCGGTCAAACCATTTTCCCGTGAAAGGTCTGGATAAGATGATGGCCGCCGCGTACACAACGAAGAAGAAGCTCGCGGCTTCGACAAGTCCCAATCCTTTCGCATAAACAGAAATGAAGGAAAGGATGGAAGAATAGGCAAATGACAATGAGCCGGCCGATAACGAAATCGGCAGGGCTCTTTTTTCGAAAAAGTCATGGATGCTCAGTTTCGGCCGCTGGACAGAAGAGTGTTTTTTTGCGCCTGCCGGTAATTTTACTAGAAGTGCGCATCCAAGAGCTAATGCAGCGAATATGGCACAAAGTAAAAACAAGACATGAAAGCTGCTGTAGTGAATGACCGTCAAACCAAGGAACGGACCGATAACCATGGCCAAGTTCATAAACGTAGCGAAGTATCCCATTCCTTCCCCGCGGCGTTCATTTGGAACGATATCTGCTGCAATCGTCCCTGTCACGGTCGTTGCCATTCCAAAGCCGATTCCATGGAAAAAGCGCAGCGCCAATAAAACAACGAAGCTTTTTGCCAGAAAGTAAAAAGGGGTAGCGACGAAAAAGAGAATCATGGAAATCAACAGGATTTTCTTTCGGCCAAGGCTTTCGATCCACCTGCCTGAAAATGGTCGGCAAAGGACGGCAGAAACGAGGAAGATGGCGACGATGAGCCCGATTTCCTGTTCATTGCCGTGAAGCTCGTCCAACGTGTAGATCGGCAGGGTGACAAGCAGGATATAAAAGGTCAAAAATAAAAAGAAGCTAGAAAAAGAGATTCCGAGGAATTCCTTCGTCCAGAGTTTTTGTGTGTTCATTCGAATATTCCTCCTAGTTGTTTAAGCGGTTCATGATGATATGTACCGTTTCAAGTGTGGATTTCTGCTGATCTTCTGATACGTCCTTCAGCATTTCGGCTTCAAATTCCCTGACCGATTGAACCCATTCAGGAAACGCCTGCAAAGCTTTATCTGTAAGAGAAACGACTTTTTCTCTTTTATCCTTGCCAGGACTGCGCTCAATCCACCCGAACGATTCCAGACGGGCAAGCGTCCGGGTGATGGTTGGAGCCTCAACTCCTAGATAGTGGGCCAATTCCGCCTGGGTGCAGCGGTCGATTTGCTTCAAGCGGTATAGAATCGTCCATTGGCTGCTGTAGATGCCATGAACGGCCAATTTATCATTCAATGCTTTCGATAAATAACGCGTCAACTGATGTAGTTGATGGAAAAAGGCATGCTGATCTGTCATGAAAAGACTCCTTTGGTTAATTAGTTACCTAGGTAACTATATCCCAAAAACTGCGTCGTGTCCAACTATTTTTCGGTTTATTAACCTCATTGAATTCTCACTTAAATGAAATTTTAGAAAAGAAAGTATTGTAAGCGCTTAAACAAATGTTTATGATATAGACAAGTGTTGATTTGGCGTTAAGGGGATGGGGAGAAAAAATGAATGAAAAAGAAAAGCTTCTGCTGGAGATGATTGAGAACAATCCGTTCATCAGCCAGGCAGAGCTTGCAGAGAAAGCACAGTTATCCCGATCAGCTGTTGCTGGCTATATATCTTCATTGGTTAAATCGGGGAAAATATTGGGGAGAGCCTACATACTTCCAAAGAAATCAGGGGTCGTCTGCATCGGCGGAGCTATTGTAGACAGAAAAATGAAAGTGGAATCGAATCTGGTATTCGGCACATCGAATCCTGTTGCTACGAGCTTCTCATGCGGAGGGGTAGCGAGGAATATCGCAGAAAACCTTGGCAGGATGGGTGTTCCGACATCCCTCATGACCATTATCGGGGACGATCATGAAGGACAGTGGCTTTTGGAACAGACGAAGCCTTATGTCGAGATGACATCTGCGATGATGGTTCCGAATGAAACGACGGGTACGTATTCAGCTGTTCTGACCGAAAAAGGCGAGATGGCAGTAGCGCTTGCCGATATGAATATCAATGATCGAGTCGACACCGGCTTCATTGAAAAAAGATGGGCTCAGATTTCGGCAGCTGACATGGTGCTTGTCGATACTAATTTCACAGAGGATGTCATCGCCTATATTGTCAGAAGATGCAAGCAGGAAGGAATCAAGCTTGCGATCGCTCCGGTTTCTTCTCCAAAAGTGAAGAAGCTCCCGGCATCACTTGAGGGAGTGGCCTGGTATATTTCAAACCGTGATGAAGCAGAGGAACTTACAGGGATGAAAATCACCACTGATGGGGATTACTTCAAAGCTGCGGAAAAAATTATCCGAAAAGGTGCGGAAATAGCGGTCATTACAAGAGGCGAAGAAGGCCTTGTATATTACTCGAAGTCAGGGGAGGCTGGCGTTCTGCTTGCACCTGAAATTGATGTAGAGGAAGTGACGGGTGCAGGGGATGCGCTTGTTGCAGGTATTCTTTATGGGTGCACCAACCACTTAAGAATAGAAGATGCATGCAAAATCGGGATGGCAGCATCCGTCATCGCCCTTCAATCGGAAGAGACCGTTTCACCGGCATTAAATAAACAAAAACTTCAAGAGACATATAAAAAGTATTTTTAGAGGAGAGGAAACATCATGAATTTTGAAAAATGGCTCGAATACTCAGAAGAAGTAATGCAGGCAAAAGAAAGCGGAAAAGCGATTGTAGCACTTGAATCAACGATTATCTCCCATGGGATGCCATATCCGCAGAACGTCGAGACGACGAAAGAGGTAGAAGAGATCATCCGCAGTCAAGGTGCGGTGCCAGCGACCATTGCCATCATTAACGGGAAAATCAAAATCGGTCTGACAGAAGATGAAATCGAATTTCTGGCACAAAGCAATGAAGTGGAAAAAGCGAGCCGCCGGGATCTTCCATATTTGCTTGCATCCAAGAAGCATGGGGCCACAACAGTTGCTGCTACAATGATTTGTGCCAATCTTGCCGGCATCGATGTGTTTGTCACAGGAGGAATTGGCGGGGTCCATCGTGAAGCAGAAACGACAATGGATATCTCAGCAGACCTTCAAGAGCTTGCGCAGACAAATGTCGCTGTCGTCTGTGCGGGGGCGAAATCAATCCTTGATATCGGATTGACGCTTGAGTATCTGGAGACGCATGGTGTACCAGTGGTTGGATTTGAAACGGATACCCTTCCTGCTTTTTATACAAGAACAAGTCCGTTCAGCGTGAATTTCAAAGTGGACAGCACAGAGGAAATGGCGGCTATGATTGCTGCCAAGCGCGACTTGCAGCTTGATGGGGGAGTCGTCATTGCAAACCCGATTCCGGAAGAAGATGCACTTGAAGAAAGCTTCATTACTTCTGTGATTGAAGCGGCATTGGCAGAAGCGAAGCAGCAAGGAATTGCCGGGAAAGCTGTCACCCCATTCCTTTTAGGGAAAGTGAAAGAATTGACAGACGGCAAGAGCTTGACGGCTAATATCGCCTTGGTGAAAAACAATGCGAAAGTCGGGGCAGGAATCGCAGTACAATTAAATGAAATTTCTTAATACATCATTGGACCGAGCCTTTCTTAGAGTGCTCGGTTCTTTTATTTGGATTGTCGAAATATTACGGAAAATTGAAAAGGATTAATGGTATTCCTGTCGAATTTAGATAATAAAGAAAAGAGGTGAAGGGAAATGCAGAAAACTGTGCGAAGTGATATGACTGATGTATTGCTCAATCATATCCCGCATCCAGCGATTTTGATGAAGAAGGATGGGACCATTACCGCTTCCAATCAAATTTTTAAGGAATTGATTGGACATGGAGCAATATCATCGAAGGACTTGAAAAAATACATCGAAGAATCGTTATCATCTGCAAAATCCGAGTTTTCCATCTCCTTAATCAGCCTCCGGACTACATTAATCATTGAAAAAAATGCAGCAGAAGATAGTTTCTTTGGAAAATTCATCATGCATTCTCTTAGCCGCAGCGCTGGAGAAAGTAAGTTTTCAATGTTCATCCAACACTATCCTGATGCTATTTTTTATCTGAATCTGGAAGGTGAAATCACCAGACAGAATCTATCTGCTAAAAGATTTACCCATAGTTTTGGAAAAGAACGGGAAGTAAACGTCCCATTAACCAAATTCATCCTTGAAGAGGATCATGAAATACATAATCGAATGATGAAGCAAACATTCAGTTTGAATCGTATGCCGGTTCTTCTAAGGATGAGAGACAGCGAAAACGAGATTCACCTTCTTGAAGTGAGCTATATTCCGCGTATTGAAAACGATCAGTATGCAGGGGTTTATGTCATCGGCCAGGATAAGACGCAGCGCCTGTTGATAGAGGATGAGTTGAAAGAAGTAAGAGTCCTGCTGGAATCATACTTTCAGAATGCGGAGAAGAGCAGCTGCATCCTTGATGAAAATGGCTATATCCTTAAAGCGAATACGGCATTTGAACAAATGGTCGGCAGGACAAAAAACGAATTGATCGGCTATTCCTTAAGTCATATTCAAAGATGCGGGGATTGCCTGGATTTTAACTCCCAACTGTACCGTGTGAGAGATCGGGAGTATATTACTGGATTTGAAACAAACGTATATGATAAACAGGGAAATAAAAAAATTATTTCTATGTCTTTCAGTCCTATGCTCGGCAAAAAAGGCAGAGTGATCGGGATGCTGGTGGGACTTGAAGATATCACATCTGAAAAGCAGACAGAGGATCTCTTGAAAAAATCCGAACAGCTGGCACTGATTGGGCAGCTCGCCGCAGGTGTGGCGCATGAAATTAGAAATCCTTTGACTACTTTGAAAGGGTTTATGCAGCTCCTACGTGAAGAAATGACGCAGCGGGCATATTTTGACGTCATTCTGGATGAATTGCAGAGAATCGAATTGATTACAGGTGAATTTCTTTCTCTTGCCAAGCCCCATTCCATTCACTTCAAACAATGCTCCATAAATAAACTATTATTTGAGGTAGCGGAATTCATCAACATCGAATGTTTAAAAAATAATGTCACCCTCGAGGTGCATGTTCATGAATTTATGGAAGTGATGTGCGACATTCACCAGTTGAAGCAGGTGCTCCTCAACATCATGAAAAATGCACTTGAAGCGATGCCAAAAGGTGGAGAACTGAACATTCATCTCAAAAGGTATGAACAGATGGCCATCATCCAAGTGAAAGACTCCGGCATCGGCATTCCAGAGCATCGATTAAAGCATCTAGGCGAGCCGTTTTATAGTACAAAAGAAAAAGGAACTGGACTTGGACTGATGATTTCAAATAAAATCATCAAGGAACATAAAGGGAATTTTGTTATTGAAAGCATTGAAGGAGAAGGAACGTCTGTCATCCTGGAATTGCCCCTGGTTTAAGCAGGAATGTCGAAAAAATATTCGACATTCTTTTTTTATGCCCTAAACGGGAAATCCTTATCATTTCTCGGGAAATGATAGAAAAAGGTGTGTTTAATCAAACGTTTGATGAACGTTTATTTGACAAGGTTCGTTCATATTCTCCTTTTCGTCCATGCTTAAGGAGAGAAGCTTTGGGGTATATTTGGGGAAATGAATTCAATTTTTCTTACTAAAAAGGAGCGTTCAGTTTGATGGAGAGAAAAGAAATAATAGATATTATCGGGATAGGGATTGGGCCTTTCAATCTGGGGCTTGCTGCTTTATTGGAAGATACAGAAATAAAAGCAGAATTCTTTGATCAATCTCCGGAGTTTAAATGGCATCCCGGAATGTTGATTGACGGCACTGATTTACAAGTGCCGATCATAGCGGATCTAGTCACATTTGCCAATCCACAAAGCAAGTTCACATTTTTAAATTACCTTCATACAAAAAACAGGTTATATAAATTTTTCTTTTTTAATCAAATGGAAATTCCCCGCAAGGAATACAATGCCTATGCAAGATGGGTGGTCAGCCAGTTGGATTTCTGCCACTTCGGGAAGCGGGTCATCGACGTCATGGATCGAAAAGACAGCACTATGCCGCATTATGAGGTAATCATTGAGAATTGTGAAAGCGGTGAAAGGGAAAAATGGAAAGCGAAGCATATCGTTCTTGGTACAGGAAGTACGCCGCTTGTGCCGGAAGGATTGACAGGGATGCCGGAAGAAGACGTTTTTCATTCGAGCCAATTCCTCTATCGGAAAGCCGAGACGCAAAAAGCAGGATCCATTACAGTCATTGGCTCGGGCCAAAGTGCAGCTGAAATCTTCCTCACTCTTTTAAAAGAGCAAGAGGATCATGATTATCATTTAACATGGTTTACAAGGTCGGATGGGATGCTGCAGCTGGAATCATCGAAGTTAGGACAGGAGTTGTTTTCACCTGACTACATCGATTTCTTTCATGAATTGCCCCTGGATCAGCGCATGGAAGCACTCACGACGTTAAAGTATCTTCGAAATGGGGTGGAGCCTGCAACATTGGGTGAAATCTACGATACGCTTTATCATTATTCTTCTGATGAAGAAAAGAATGATATCATCATCCAGCCTGCCACAGAGGTGAAAAGCATCGAAGAATCAGACGGTGCGTATTCGTTGACCTGTGAGCAGAAGCGCGATGGTTATGAGTTTAAATACCCTTCCGAAAAAGTCGTGATGGCAACGGGCTATAAACCGAATATCCCAGCCTGGTTCAATGACCATTTTAAGAAGCAGATCGTCTGGGAGGATGAAGAGAAAACCAAGTTTAAAGTAACAAGGGACTACCGGCTTGTTTTTAAAGAAGACCGGGAAAATCTCTTCTTTACCTTGACCAATTTGGAGCATTCCCACGGGTCTGCGGCCACACATCTTGGATTGTCTGTCGAGCGCAATATCAACATCATTAATGCGATTGCCGGAAAAGAAATTTACAAAAATCATCAGGATACTGTATTTTCTCAGTTCTCCATGAATGTGCAAAAGTAAGTTTTAAATTTTTCTTAGAGGGAAACATCTAACATATGTGCTACATTAACTACATTTCAAATTCAAAAAGGAGTTGGACGAATTGAGTAAGAAAATTGCAGTTGTAGTAACGGATATGTTTGAGGACTCAGAATATACTGGACCGGCGGATGCCTTCAAAGAAGCGGGGCATGAAGTCGTAAATATTGAAAAGGAAAAAGGCAAGACGGTAAAAGGAAAGCAAGGAGATGCGGAGGTTTCCATCGACCTTTCCATTGACGACGCGAAAGCTTCAGATTTTGATGCATTATTGATTCCAGGAGGATTTTCACCTGATCAGCTTCGCGACGACGAGCGCTTTGTCAAATTCGCAAAATCCTTCATGGATGATAAGAAGCCGGTATTCGCAATCTGCCACGGACCACAGCTTCTAATCACATCGAAAACACTGGAAGGCCGCGACGCAACAGGCTATAATTCCATCAAAGTGGACATGGAGTATGCAGGAGCGAAATATGCAGACAAAGAAGTCGTTGTCTGCCAGAACCAGCTCGTGACAAGCCGTACACCAGACGATATCCCTGCATTCAACCGAGAAGCACTTAAATTGCTTAGCGAATAATACGCAATGAGAAGAGCAGGCACGATCCCTATGGGATGTGCCTGCTTTTTTGGTGTGATGATATATGACGCGTGCCTGGTTTTTCAGCGAGTTGCACTTATTTGCAAGTTCCCTCGGGAAAACGCATAATTTCAAAACTCCCGCAGAGCTCTTCCTTTCCATATAAGAAGCAAGCTAAAGGCAGCGAGCACGAATCCGCCAACAACCAGCAGTTTTTCGATCTGAATGCCTGCTGAAAGAAAGGCAGAAACACCTGCATAGGATAGGGGGATGAATCCCATTGAAACGGTGCTTGTAAGGCTCATTACCCGACCCATTTTAGAAGGATCAGTCTGCTCCTGTATCATGCTGGCGACCATAATGTTGATGCCTGCAATGCAAATGCCGATCAGAAACATCACTACAGCTGCAACCCAAAGGCGGCTCGAAACATTGACGGATAGCATTCCTGCTCCTTCAAGTAAGATTAGGCATATAACTAATTTCCCTCTAGCCCGCCGTACATTAAGCAGCCCCATCAATAACGCTCCAGCCAGCATCCCTGCTGCAAATCCACTTTGAATGATGCTCAGTTCGACAGCTTTACCGCCAAATCGCTCATCAACCAAGATCGGAATGCTGAGCATGAGAGGTCCGATAAAGAATAAATTTACGATTATGAACGTTATCATGAATGTCAAAAGCAAGGGAGAGGCTTTGACGTAAACCAATCCTTCCTTTAGGTTTCTGAGTACATTGTTCTGCGACTTTACCTCATGAGACCTTGTGTCTTTCAATTTCCGAATAATCATGCTTCCCACTGCAAGTGAGGCAGCCAGAATCAAGAATACCCATTTGAAAGAGAACGCTGTCAACAACAAAGCACCTGCCATCGGCCCCAATAATGTAGAAATTTGATTGGTCGTTTGTATAATGGAGTTGGCACGTGTAAGGTGTTGTTGATGAACGATGCTTGGGAGAATGGAATCCCTTGATGGCCAAAAGAATGCGTCAATGGAGCCAAATGTAAAAGCACAGGCAAGCAGTGCCCAAAAAGTTAGGGAGTGCTGCCAAACGAGGTATGCCATCAAAATAAGAATCAACGCCCGAACAAAAAGTGAAACGAAAACGACTTTCGCCCGGTTGGCATAATCAGCAAGAACACCTCCTAATGCCATAAACAGAACCCTCGGAACAGTCGTAGCGGTGAGGATATAGCCAAGGGAGGCAGGGGCATTCAGTGATTTCACCACGTACCACTGTTCACAAAGAATATATATTGAAATGGACAAACCGGAAAAGATGCTCGTGATCCAAATCAGCAAAAACTTTGCATTCCGAAAAAGATTTTGTTGTATTTTTACAGCCTGCGTGAAAGGTTCCATTATTTTTCTCCTTTTGTCCTGGATAACTAATTAGCCAATCATCTAATTAGGTGATTATCTAAATAGTACCGAATAAAGGAAAAAATTTCAATAAAAAAAAGAAGCCTTATAATAACCGGCTCCTCTTCATGTCTTATTATTTTTTGCGGAGATTACCAAGCTCTTCTGCAATGGCCTGCATTTCGCTTGGGCTGAAATTGTCTTTTCTAGAAACCATTGTGTACAAGTCGTGAAGATCTTCATACATTTCCTCATCAACATGACCGGGTTTGATCGCACCCACATTGACCATGCGCAGCTTTGTCTTAATGACATCAACCATATACTCAATATTCTCTGCAGACTTCACTGAAAGATCCATATACTCCATCCTTTCGCTCTCTAACTGATTCTTTTATCTTTCCACGATTCCCGAAGATTGTCAATCAGCGGGACAGTGGGGACAGGTTCCTTGTCCCAATTTTAAACAGGTGAATGACGGAAGGAGATATGGTGGAAATTACTTTAGAAGGTTTTAAAATCAAGATAAAAGGTAAAGTAAAGAAATAACTTGTATAGAGAACTTTTTTAATTGGAGGATTGTCCTATGGGAAAAAATAAGTTTTTTACTGGAATGCTGGTTGGTGCAGTGGCAGGAGGTCTTGTCACTTTGTTTGATCGCTCTACGAGGGAGTCCGTATCTACCTCGCTTAAAAACGGAGGCCAAAAGGTGTGGGATTCAGTGAGCAACCCGCAGGAACTGCTTGCACAATCAAAGGAGATTTACACCAAGTCTTCTGCAGCCCTTCAACAAATGAAAGATGATCTTCAATATATTAATGAAACCGTAGAGGAAGTAAAAAAACTGACGCCTAGAATCAAAAGAATGGTGACCGAAACGAAGGATACATTTGAACATTCCGCAGAAAAATATAAAGAAGTGCTGGTTGAAGACCATGTGGAAAACAACAACGAATATACAGGATCGTGAACGGGATGAAAAAAAGAGAACGGTTCAACAAGTCTTTTTTCAAATCCCTGTTCGCTAATATTAAAGAAGATGACGTAACAGGATTGGCGGCTGAGCTATCGTACTTTTTCCTCTTATCTTTGTTTCCGCTGCTCATTTTCCTTTTCACTCTGCTTCCTTACTTGCCAATTTCGCAGGAAGACATTTTGAATTTCATAAGTGACTACGCTCCGGGAGAGACGATGAAATTGATTGAGGGGAATTTGACAGATATCATGAATAATCGCAGCGGGGGGCTCCTATCATTCGGGATCATTGCCACGATCTGGTCTGCATCCAACGGAATGAAGGCGGTCGTTAAAGCATTGAACCGAGCATATAATGTGGATGAAACCCGATCCTATTTGGTGGCTAGAGGGATGTCCATCTTTTTGACATTCGGCATGATCATCGTTTTTATGGTCGCGCTTTTGCTGCCGGTGTTTGGCAAGCAGATTGGCATGTACGTCTTTTCGCACCTCGGCATTTCCGGATTTTTCGTCAGTATTTGGAACGCGCTACGATTTGTCATCAGTGCCATTATTCTTTTCATCATATTTGTGGGCATTTATTATTTCGCCCCGAGTGAAAAAATCAGGTGCCTCACAGCAGTGCCCGGCGCTATTGTAGCAACAATCGGTTGGGTGCTTGTGTCGCTCGCATTTTCATTCTATGTTGGAAGCTTCGGAAATTACTCAAATACATATGGAAGCATCGGGAGCATCATTGTCCTGATGGTGTGGCTGTTCCTGTCCGGCCTCATGCTCATTCTCGGAGGCGAAGTGAACGCGCAATTCCATAAAAAGAAGGGCAGCACCTGCGACTAGGCTGCCGATAATTACCGTACAACCTTCCGGGAATTCTGAGCAAACTAACGGGGTGACACAATACTTCAATTATGGAGGTCATCCACATGACAAAGCAGACTAAAAAAGATGGCGGAACTAAGCAAAACAGCAAGCAAAAGCCAAAAGGCAAGACATCCGGCTCTGCCAACGGGCAAAATGGCTATCACTAAATAATGGAGAAGCGGCTATTCCTTGGGATGGCCGCTTTTTTGATGGGACTGGTGTGCGATGGTGTGCGTTTGGGAGGGGTTATGCGCCAGATTATGCCGCTTATGCGCGAAAGTGATCAGCTTATGCGCCAGAAACTGAAGCTTATAAGCGAAAAGTCAGTCCCTTTGCGCGAGAATGACCCTCTTATGCGCCACTCGACCTCAGCCCCCAGTCCCCAGCATCGGCGCAGAAATTACACCACTTGTATCCAAAAAAAGACAGCCCCACCCAGGAGCTATCTTCCATTTATCGAAGCAATCGCAGACTATTCAAGATGACCAAAATCGTGCTTCCTTCGTGTCCGATGACCCCGTATGGCAAGTCGAGGAACTGCAGGAAGTTGGAGGCGATAAGCAGCATGATGACAGAAATGGAGAAAATGACATTCTGCTTGACGATGCGGTTCATCCGCTTGGAAATCGAGATGGCTTCCGCGATGCGGGTCAAGTCATTTTTCATCAGAACGACATCGGCTGTCTCGAGTGCGACATCCGTTCCTTCTCCCATGGCAATTCCGACGTTCGCCGTTGCAAGGGCAGGTGCATCATTGATTCCATCGCCAACCATGGCAACGGAAGCGAATCGACTCATCAATTTCTTCAATTCATCCACTTTCATATCCGGGAGGCATTCCGCCACATACTGATCGACGTGTGCTTCTGATGCGATGGCTTTCGCCGTGGCTTCACTGTCGCCTGTCAGCATGATCGTGTAGATATCCTGCTTTTTCAATAGGTCTAATGCTTTCACGGTAATGTCGCGAACCGTATCTTTCAACGCGAGGATCGCAGCAATTCCTTCTTCATTTGCAGCATAGACAATGGTTTTTCCCTCATGAGCAAGCTTAGCTGCAGCCCCTTCTGCAAAGGCACCCGCTTCTTCTTTCCCAACGAATTCAGCTTTTCCGATTTTCCACTCGACTCCGTTCAAGACCGCTCTGACACCCCATCCTGAAACATCTTCAATGGACTCAGGCTGTTTCAATACAGCGCCCCCGTCTTTCACATGAGTGACGATAGCTTGGGCCAAAGGGTGGTTGGAGTGGCTCTCGATGGAAGCTGCAGCAGCAAGGACCTCATCTGCATTCAATCCTTCACGGACAATCACATCGGTCACTTCTGGCTTGCCTTTGGTCAGCGTACCGGTTTTATCGAAGGCGATTGCTTTAAGGTTGCTCAAATTTTCTAAGTGCGCCCCGCCTTTAAACAGAATCCCATGGCGGGCGCCGTTGGAAATCGCTGATAGCGTTGCCGGCATGATGGACGCCACAAGTGCACATGGCGAGGCAACAACCAAGAGAATCATAGCCCGGTAAAACGTTTCTTTCCAGCTCCAATCCAAGGCAAAGTGTGGAACGAACATCATTAGGAATACAGCTACAAGAACGATTTTGACGTAAGTTCCTTCGAAGCGTTCAATGAACAGCTGGGAAGGGGACTTTTCGCTTTGAGCCGACTGGACAAGCTGGATGATTTTTTGGAAAAGGGTTTCATCCGAAGCTTTCGTAATTTCAACGACCACAGATCCCGTGATATTGACTGTTCCTGCGAAAACGTTTTCTTTAAGAGACTTTGAAACAGGGAGGGATTCTCCCGTAATGGCAGCTTCATCGATGGTTGTCTGCCCCTTGATGATCGATCCATCAGAAGGGATGCGTTCCCCCGGTTTCACTAATATTTTGTCCCCGATGGAAAGCTCAGAAACATTGACGCGGCGTTCTTCATCTCCATCGAGCAATGTCGCTTCTTCTGGCTGAAGATCCATGAGGGAGGATATTTCTTTCTGGCTTTTGTTCATCGTGTAAGTTTCAAGGGCTCCGCTGACCGCAAAAATGAAAATGAGGATGGCGCCTTCTGTCCAATAGCCGATGATGGCTGAACCGATGGCGGCAAATACCATAAGCATTTCCACATTGAGTTCTTTGTTTTCAATCGTTTCTTCGATGCCTTCCTTTGCCTTGGCGTATCCACCGATTATAAATGCTAATATAAAGAGCGGGATGGCAAGTTCTGAATCTTGCTTTTGCAGGAGCCATCCGGAAAGAATGAGCACACCGCTGAACAGGGCGGCAGCCAGTTCGGCATGGGGCTTTATCTTTTCGAGAAAGGATGGAGATGACGGCTGTTTCATTGAGAATGCTTTGGCATTTGAACTCATACGAAAGACCTCCTTGGATTCTAATTGAGAAAAATAATCAACATCAATTGCCTTATTAAATGACGAAAGCTGCCATCTCGGGGATGACAGCATGAATAGCTGAAGTTGCTTTTTTAAAATAATTATTAAATAAAAATCGTTTAAAGACATATTACCATATTAATGTATGAGTTGAAAAGGGAAACGTCACCTAAAATAAATTAGATTGAAGGCATGCTGCCGGCATACTAAAATGGATATAGAAAGCAGGTGATGAAATGGCGCAGGAAGGAAAAGAACAAGCTGCACAGAAAGTAATAGAACCCACCATTGATTCCAAATACATACAGCAGCATCTAGCCAACGAACGGACCTACCTTGCCTGGATTCGGACGGCTATTGCGGTAATCGGGGTAGGCTTTCTGATTACGAACCTCCACTTTTCATTGAAGTCGTCCTTTACGATTGCTGGCGACGTCATCGCCAACATGATCGGTGCACTCTCCGTCATTTTCGGCATTTTTACCATTTTATTTTCGACGATAAGCTATTTTAGAAAACTAAGGGACATCAACCAACAGACGTTCAGAGCGTCAAGGATCCCCGTGGTCATTCTGACGATTTTGCTGATGATGGTCATTTGTATTTTCGCCTATTATCTCTTTTCCATAACATTTAGATGAAAAATGCGGACTCTGTTAGGAGCCCGCATTTTTTGTGTTCGCCATGAATCTATTTTGGTTTGCTTTTTTTCCTGCAAAAGTGATGAAGATGAATATGCCGAACAACAGGAAGCTGATGATATGAAAGAAACTCACCGACGGCACATATTGTATGAAGAATCCTCCGATATATGGGCCGGTCAGACTGCCGATGCTGAAGGCTATTCCGCAAAGCAGGTTCCCGGTCGGCAGGAGATTTTTCGGCATGAGGTCAGTCATGTAGCTGATGCCAAGGGAAAAAGTAGAGCCTACGACCATTCCCGCGAAAAATAAGCAAAGGGACAAGTAAAGCACTGAGTTTTCCAGGAAGCTTGCGCCCATAAAGCTTAAGAACCCAATGAACAATATGGCGATCAAAGTATTACGGCGGCCATATTTATCACTGAGGATCCCTAGGGGAAGCTGAAAAACAATCCCGCCGACAGCAAAGGATGTGAGCAGGATGGAGACGCTGCTGACATCCAGCCCGATTCTTAGTCCATAAACCGGAAAGCTTCCGTTTAAAGAAGCTTCAAGGAAGCCATAGCCAAGCGGCGGGAGGAAGGCGATCCACCCATATTTAAAGGCTTGGGAGAAGCGTTTCATCGTTTCCAGGAAGGAATTCACTTCAATCGACTGCTCCGGACGCTCATTCTTCAAGGTGAACAGGAAGAACCAAGCGAACAGGCAGAGCAGGGATGACACGACAAACGGCAAGGACGGGTTGATCTTGATGAGAGGCGCCATCAAAGGACCGGCGGCAAAACCGATTCCGAAGAACAGCCCGTATAAGGAAATGTTCCGACCTCTTGTTTTCTCGGAAGAAAAGGATGTGATCCATGTCTGTGTGGCGAAATGAAGGGCATTGTCCCCTATGCCGATCAGAAGCCGCAGGAAAAACCAGAACCAGAACGTCTTCCACAGCGGGAAAAGCATCAAGGACAGGACGACAATCCCGCCTCCAAACATAATGATCGGTTTATAGCCGTATTTCCGCAGAGGGTATTCCATAAATGGAGAGATCAGCAGGATTCCGATATAAAGAGCAGTCGCATTCAACCCGTTTAATGTAGATGAAATGCCGTCATTTTCAAAGATGATGGCGATCAATGGCAAAAGCATTCCTTGAGAGAAACCTGATATCGCAACAATGCTGACTAAAATCCAAAATCTTGTTTTAATAGAACCCATTTTGTTTTCTCCTGACGCACATAATATTCAATTTTGATGGTAACGATAATTGCTGATAATGGCAAGTTGAAATAAAATCAATTAAAATTCAGGAAAAGGGTTTTAGAGGAGGAGCATACATATGAAATATACAATGAAAGAAGGCGGCTTTTTTACAGAACTGCCATTTGGAAGATTAGATGTATCAGGAGACGAAGAATTCGGATTCAGACCGTATCAGTTATTGGTATCATCCATTGCCGTCTGCAGTGGAGGCGTCTTGAGAAAGATCCTGGAGAAGCAGCGCATGGACATCGAGGATATCGAAATCCAGACAGAAGTGAAACGAAATGAAGAAATGGCTAATCGTGTGGAAGAAGTAAACGTTCATTTCCTGATTAAAGGGAAAGACTTGAAGCCTGTAAAATTGCAAAAAGCCATGGAGTTGACGCGCAAAAACTGTTCGATGGTGCAGTCCGTCATCGGAGGCATCGAAGTGAAAGAGACATTTGAAATCGTTGAATAGCCGTTAATCAAAGCCGTTTTTGGGTATTATGAGTGTAAATGAAATTACGGAAATGAGGGGTTGGGAATGGATAAGATTTTCGGCATATTGGTGCTGATCGGGGTGCCGCTTTCGATCATCGGTTCGCTCATGCATTGGCCGAGTGTCATGATGTTTATCATTTACTGCGTGTCGATTATTGCCCTCGCCTCTTATATGGGAAGGGCGACGGAAAGCTTGGCGATTGTAGCGGGACCAAGGGTTGGCGGTCTTTTGAATGCCACATTCGGAAATGCCGTCGAGCTCATCATTTCTATTTTTGCCCTGCAGGCAGGGTTGATCGAGGTCGTTTTGGCATCACTGACAGGCTCTGTAATCGGGAAC
Source organism: Falsibacillus pallidus (assembly GCF_003350505.1). Classification (NCBI taxonomy): domain Bacteria; kingdom Bacillati; phylum Bacillota; class Bacilli; order Caryophanales; family Bacillaceae; genus Falsibacillus; species Falsibacillus pallidus. Next base: position 49,517 of record NZ_QQAY01000005.1, on the reverse strand, counting down.
CTGCTTCTCGTAGCCGGACTCTCCTTTTTTGTCGGAGGAATCAAGTTTAAACGCCAGAAATTCAACGTATTTGATGCTCGCCATAATTCAGGTCTCTTGATGTTTGCCGTCATCGTGGCCTTCGTGATCCCAGAGATTTTTGCTATGTCGATGGACACTTCAAGCACCATCTCCTTGAGTGTTGGAATATCCATTATCTTGATTGTCCTGTATTTAGCGGCTTTGTTCTTCAAACTCGTCACGCACCGCGGCGTCTACAACAGCCAGAATGAAGAGCGGAACGGTGAGGCACATGAGGAGCCGGAATGGGGGAAAGGGAAGTCCATCCTGGTCCTGCTGATAGCGACATTGGCTGTTGCCTACATTTCTGAAAATCTTGTCCATACATTTGAAGTCGTAGCAAAAAGCTTCGGCTGGAGCGAATTGTTCATTGGGGTCATCATTGTCGCGATTGTCGGAAATGCTGCCGAGCACGCATCCGCTATCTTGATGGCTTACAAAAATAAGATGGATGTCGCTGTGGAAATTGCAGTTGGTTCAACCTTGCAGGTAGCGATGTTCGTGGCACCGGTGCTTGTCCTCATTTCCCTGTTATACAGTGAATCAATGTCGCTTATCTTTACAATTCCGGAGCTGGTATCTATGGTCACCGCCGTTCTGTTGACGGTCGTCATCGCGAACGACGGAGAGACGAACTGGTTCGAAGGGGCGACGCTGCTCGCTGCGTATGTGATTATGGGAATGGGATTTTATTTGTTGTAAATTGCGGCCGGCCCGTGGGGAGAGATTCCTTGCGGGTCATTTTTTTTGTGACACGAAAAAACGCTGCATTGAGCCTGCAGCGTTTCTTCATTTCGTTCTAAGTATAATTTTCACACGGGAAGAAGGTTTTTCGCATATCGATACACATTCCTCCTTTAAAGGTTAAGGTAATGTTTACAATGTTTACTGAAAGGACCTCCTTCCTTCTTAATAATCTGATTATACCCCATTGATTGATAATTGTAAACATTCAGAATAATATTCTTTTCCTTCAAAAAAATCCCTTTTTCGCATCAGGATAAAGTCGTGCCGCATGGAAGAAAATAAGAAAAAAATATGAACACTATGAAAGGAGAACTAACAGCATGAAATGGTACAGCTTTATTTTCACGGTCATATTTTCACTCTTCCTCATGATTACTCCTGCTTATGCAGAAAAAATGGGTAAAGCGGCCAAACCGCCGGTGAAGGTTCCCTCTTCGGTGATGAATATCGCCAAGGAAAATACGTACCCAAACTCGACGCAGGATCAGCCGTATCTGCAGCCAAGCGACTTTACGAAGCAGCTGCTGAAATCTTCTAATGTAAAAATTGAAAATCCGGACCTCATCCGCATCTTCAATGAATCCAATATCAATAAATCGCCATTCTCCATCGGTCTCCGCGCAACGATTTTCCTGGGACTATGGCCGTTGAACTATGAATCAGCGGAAACATCCCCAAATTGGGAATATCAAAAAATCAACACGAACTACTTCGACAACCGTGGAGGCAGGACGAACTATCAATTCCACTATGTACAGGAATCGCAAAAAGTCATCAAAGGCGGCCTCACAGCTAAGATTCCGAACAGTGAAGACGTCAAGAAAATGATGCTCATTAAAGCAATGGATAACACAAACCTTCCATTGTCCTTCGACACCATCGTCGGAGCCGGAACGAAAAAAGACCAAATCTACAACATCCCGCCAAAGCGACTTGGCTATCTATACGCCTACGCGCCAGCAGTCAATGAAAAAGGAAAAGTCACATACGGCGAAGTGTACCTCGTTCTAAAAGGGACAAAAAGAATCATCACCGTGAAGAATGTCACGTCCCAAGGAATCGGAGCATGGATTCCGGTTCAGGATCATGTGTCGTTTGGATTTGCGGCTACAGAGAGGCCGAGATAAGAAAAAGGGAAGCGCACCATTTGGTTGGTGTGCTTTTTTTATGTCTTTTAATTTCCATTTTATGTTAATATAAAATGGAAAGGGGATAGGACATGAAAAGAATATTTGCAGCTGCAGTGATAATAGTTGTACTTATAATGGGAGCGTATTTGATTGATGGCTTATTAAACACTGAACCCCCTAAGCCGACCATTACTGTTGACGGGAAAAACGCAGAGGTTGCTCAAGGTTCGTATTGCTGGAAAGGCTTGTTTTCAGGCTCATGTGCAGACATGATTTCCCCGTTAGACATGGCAAAAAATTTGAAACTGACAATAGCGAAGCCAGGATCCAAAGTTAAAGTTGAATTTAGGAAAAAGCCTATTAATGATATTGGCGGCTCCCAATGGGTGAGCGGCAAAGACACCAAAGAGGTTATATTTAATGGAAATACGTTCACTGTGCCGGACGAAAAAGGGAACTACGCTTATATTGTATACGCCATGTGGAAACAAGGAACCGGAAGTTTTGTCTTTACGATTGAAGTGAAGTGAGGGAACGCACTTGAAGTACATTGAAATTGGATTAGGCAACAGTTGGCTAGTCAGGACGGAAACAGAGCATGATGATGGCACGGAGTTTGAAGAAAAAGGTATAGTGGGTCCGGTCAAATTCAGGTCTTTGTATATGAGAATTTGGATACGAAAGACAGTTCTGGTTCTGGATCTGAAAGAAGGATTTAAGAGAATGAAGAAGGATCGAAACAAGTACAAAGTCATTGTTGGTATTGTGAGTGAATGAATGTGGAGGTGAAGTTTGTTGGAGAAGAAGACGAAGAAAAAAAAGCGAGAAAAGGAAATCTGGAAGATATGGGATGGAATTTTCACCTCTGGACTCTTTTCTTTTATGAATGATGCAGAAGAAGCTAGGCATGATGATAAGAAATTCAGGGATATGCTATGGTCTTTATTATTTGGCGTGGCTTTTACTGTTGTTTTGTTCTTTTGTATTTTTAGATTTTTAATTTGATTTAGTATAAGCTGCAGATTTGAATAATTATCTTGTTAGTTTATTTTCTGGTTCAACAAATTTTTAAAATGCTGCCGGTCTTTCTTGCTGCTCAGTAAACTTCTAACATTCTTCCTTGATGCAAAATATTCCCTTATATCATCATCTTCTTCAATCAGCTTAAGGATAGATGGCTGATTGTTCACTAATTGCTCAAACCAATATTTATTTTTAATTAAGTTAAAATTTGCTATAATTTTAGCTTCTTTTGAGAGGGTAAGGTATTTAAGGTATCCAAAAATATCTTTAATGATTTCCCATATTGCTTCTTCGTTTCCCATCAATGACTGCTCCTCATTGCGAATATGTATTTTCTATATTTTAACGTATTATCAATAAATATTAGGATTTTATCTTTTTAAAATATGATGAAATTGTATGTTAAAATATGGATAAAGGTCAATCGGATGTGGGGTGGCTATCTTTAATGAGTTTTTGGGGGAAGAAGGAAAGCGAAGGCGAGAGGTTTCTTTTTTTAGACGTGGTTTTTTCATTATTGGAGATTGGGTGTTTTGGTGTAGGATGCGCGGTTCCTATCCTTATAATTTCGATGGTACTTATTTTTATGGTGATAACATTTTAAAAGAGTAAAAATTAGCAGCCCACATCGATTATGAATGGGACTGCTCATTTTTTTGATATTAAATACGTGACGCCTGCTTAGTGAAATCAACTTCAGGGTAGTAAGCATCTTTGACGAGTACGTTCGGCCCCAGGCATTTGACGGCTGGACAGTGGCAGTTCAGTTCTTTTGCCAGCTTCGTGTCCATCCATTTGTCAAAGACGTCGGTCAGCTGGTCGTTTGCGATATTCCCGAGCGGAGGCGTGTCGCCGAAGTCTGTCACCATGACATCTCCGTTGAAAATGTTGACGTTCAGACGGGAACGGCCGTCAGGATCATTGCGGACGGTCACTTTTGGACTGCTGTAAAGTCGATTCAACAGCTTAATGTCCTCATCATTTTGGCTGCACGGATAGAATGGAAGCGTGCCGAACAGCATCCAGACGTCTGGATTCCGCATATCAAGCAGCTGGTGGATGGCTGTGCGCATTTCTTCCAGGCTGAGCGTTTCCATCGTTGAAGCAAAATCGCTTGGATACATAGGATGAATCTCGTGCCTGGCGCACTTCATTTCCTCCGTAATCTGTCTATGTATGTGCTCCATATGAGGAAGGGTTCGCTTATTCAGCATGGTCTCCGCGGAAACCATGACGCCGGACTCCGCGAGTGCACGGCTGTTTTCAATCATTTGGTGGAACAGCTTTTCCCTTTGTGCGGGAGTCGGCTTCCGGTCCATCATGGCGAAGCCGCCTTCGATGAAATCGTCGATGGTTCCCCAGTTATGGGAAATGTGCAGGACGTCTAAAAACGGTGCAATTTCTAAATATCGCGGGAGATCCAGCGTTAAATTAGAATTGATCTGAGTACGGACCCCGCGTTCATGTGCATACTGTAAAAGAGGCAGCACATAGTTTTTTACCGATTTTTTTGAAAGCATCGGCTCCCCGCCGGTGATGCTCAATGAGCGGAGATGCGGAATTTCGTCCAGCCGGGATACAAGCAGATCAAGCGGAAGTGCATCCGGATCCTTCGGCTGTAGGGTGTAGCCAACTGCGCAGTGCTCACAGCGCATGTTGCAAAGAGTGGTCGTGGTGAATTCCACATTTGATAAAGTAAGACGGCCATGCTCCTCGATGTCCATATAGGCTTCCCAAGGATCATGGTCCGGTGTGATGGTTTTTAGATTGATTTCTTTAGTTGGCATGTTCTTGCTCCTTCTTGCAGTTAGAGTTCAACTGCCATTATTCTCTTGTTTTTCGAAGGTGTCAACTCGTTTTTGAGGCTGCCACAAAGTTATTGCAGAATACCGTTACATCCGTTACCATTAAGAGGTACGAAAGGAGGTTGCAAAATGGGCAACGCAATCCACGATAACGAATCACAACTATCTTATTTAAAAACAAGATTGAATATGTTCATGGATGTCCTTGACTCCATCGATCCTGAAAATACAGAACTAGACGATATCGATCGCCTGATTGGCATGATTGATGACATAGAGACGAAGTGCGAACAATTTAAAAAAGATGAGAAGTAATGAGGAGTCCGCTGACTGAGAGTTGGCGGGCTTTTTTATTTGGCCCTGCTGTTGTGGCTGAATTGCTAGAAGAAGTTTTGCGTTTGCTGGAAGTCCCGCAATATTTGCTAGAAGGTGCATGAATTTCGCTAGAACTTCAGGGGAATTTGCTAGAAGGCGCAGGCAGGAGAAATACAATTGAAATAGAATCCTTTATACGTGTGCAATTTTACGTCTGGAGGTCCTCACTTTGCTCCTTTACTTTTGATAAAACCTCTTCCAATAGGTAAATAAATAGTGAGAGTGGTAAATAATGATCTATAAAAATTCTCTTGAGGGCATTTCACCTGATATGCTGAATGGCTTCTTTGTTGGATGGCCAAATCGACCAAGTCCGGAAACGCATTTAAAAATGCTGAAAAACAGCAGCAAGGTAGTAGTAGCGATTGACAATAATAGAAATCAAGTAGTGGGTTTCATTACAGCAATCAGCGATGGGGTTCTTTCGGCATACATCCCGTTCCTTGAGGTATTGCCGGCCTACCAAAATAAAGGGATCGGCAATGTGCTGGTGAAGCAGATACTTGAAGAATTAAAGGAAATCTATATGGTCGACCTGTGCTGCGATGATGATCTCGTTCCATATTACGAAAAGCTTGGAATGTTCAAGGCGAATGGAATGCTTTTCAGGAACTACGAGAGACAGTCTGGTGCCGCTAACGAATAAATAAAATGGAATTGAAAAACTCGCCTTTTATGGCGAGTTTTTTCATTCGACAAAAATCGGGGTAATTCGGGTGGTGCCTGTCACTTATGTGTCGCTTGGAGGAGGGACCGCAGCTGCTCGAAGTCTGTGATGTTGTAGTCGGCGTGGCTGCTGGTGTCGCCGTTTTCTGAGAAGTAGCAGGCGCTGATGCCGGCGTTTTTAGCTGCTAGAATGTCCAGGTAACGGTCTCCGACCATAATGGCTTCCTCTTTATTGATTCCATGTTTGTCCAGCAGGAATTGAATGGCATCTGGCTTTGGCTTGCGCTCAAATCCATGCTCGGATGTGATGAAGTCAGTGAAGTAGTCGTACATCCCGAATTTTTTCAGCATCACGATAGAAGACTGCCCTCTATGGGTGTATAAGTAATTATTCCCGCCGGACTCATGTATGTATCGGCAAATCTCCAGTGCACCTTGGAACGGTTCTGCCATATCGATTTCCTGTTTCGTCCGTTTAGCATGATAGTTTTCTTTAAACTCATCATTGATTTGATAGGTCTTTTCATAATGATTGAAGGCTTCCGTCATGGATACTTTCATGTGCTTCAAAATTTCATCAAGAGGTTCATCGATTCCTATGATTAGAAGAGATTCCTGAAAAATTTTCCCCATAATGGGATACGAATCAAATAGCGTGCCATCAAAATCCCACATTACGTGTTTGTACATTTAAAGTCCCCCTTTTTATTCAGTGTACCTTAATAATGGTGCAAGGTAGAAATTTGATCTGCTAGAAAATGGCCACGAATTGCTAGAAGTTCGTAGAAAATTGCTGGAACATATGGAAAAGATGCTAGAACATACGAGAAAACTGCTGGAACAAGCATGATTATCACTCGAACATTGCGGAATTTCCCATATTGCCGCTATTTTCAAAGGAACTTCCAACCTTGTAACCGATTCCACTTTTCAACCTTTTCAGACAGGAGTATAATGGTTTACGGAAATAATAAAGGACAAGTTAGAGAGAGATTACATGTGTTCTGACAAGTTGGGAGAGGGAAAAATGAACCTGGAAAAGCTTAAAGAAAGTATGTATCAATTAGTAGTTGAAACGTCAACGAACTTGCCGAAGGATGTGCGCCGTGCAATCCAGAAGGCGAAGCACCGTGAGAATGAGGGTACGCGTGCTGCAATGAGTTTGGCGACGATTACGAATAATATTCAAATGGCTGATGAAAATGTATCGCCAATTTGCCAGGATACTGGTTTGCCAACATTCAAAGTGAAGACTCCGGTTGGTGTAAATCAGCTTGAAATCAAGGAAGCGATCTACGAGGCGATTGTGAAAGCAACGAAGGACGGAAAGCTTCGTCCAAACTCTGTTGATTCACTGACTGGTGAAAACAGCGGGGACAACCTTGGGGCAGGAACGCCTGTCATCAAGTTCGAGCAATGGGAAAAAGACTACGTGGACGTGCGCTTGATCCTTAAAGGCGGCGGCTGCGAAAATAAAAACATCCAATATAGCCTTCCGTGTGAACTTGAAGGACTTGGCCGTGCAGGCCGCGACCTTGATGGTATCCGCAAGTGCATCATGCACTCTGTTTACCAAGCACAAGGTCAAGGATGCAGCGCCGGCTTCATCGGCGTAGGCATCGGCGGAGACCGTTCTTCCGGATACGATTTGGCGAAAGCACAGCTATTCCGTTCCAACGACGACGTCAATCCGAATGAATCCCTTCGCCAATTGGAAGAGTACGTAATGGAACATGCGAATGAACTTGGCATCGGGACAATGGGCTTCGGCGGCGAAACAACGCTTCTTGGCTGTAAAGTCGGCGTGATGAACCGCATCCCAGCGAGCTTCTTCGTGTCTGTTGCCTACAACTGCTGGGCATTCCGCCGCTTAGGTGTGAGCGTGAACCCTGAATCAGGCGATATCCAAGAATGGTTCTACCAAGATGGCGACCTGATCACATTCAAAGAAGAAAACGAAGCGGAAAAAGAAACAGCGGCTGCATCTGAAAGCAATGTCGTGACGCTTCAAGCTCCAATCACAGAAGAGCAAATCCGCGAATTGAAAGTGGGAGACGTTGTCCGCATCAACGGTATGATGTACACAGGCCGCGATGCAATCCACAAATATCTTTCCGACAACGATGCGCCAATCGATTTAAATGGGCAAATCATCTACCACTGCGGCCCGGTTATGCTGAAGGATGAAGAAGGCACATGGCACGTGAAAGCGGCCGGTCCGACAACATCCATCCGCGAGGAGCCATACCAAGGCGACATCATGAAACGCTTCGGCATCCGCGCTGTCATCGGAAAAGGCGGAATGGGACCAAAAACCCTTGCTGCGTTGAAGGATCACGGCGGCGTCTACCTGAATGCAATCGGTGGAGCGGCTCAGTACTATGCAGACTGCATCAAGTCTGTTGAAGGCGTGGACCTCATGCAATTCGGCATCCCTGAAGCCATGTGGCACCTGAAGGTAGAAGGCTTCACAGCAGTCGTGACCATGGACTCCCATGGGAACTCCCTGCACGAAGAAGTCGACAAATCATCTTTAGAGAAATTGGCTAAATTCAAAGATCGCGTATTCAACTAATATAGTTGAGTGGAGAACCCGTCCTTTGTGGCGGGTTTTTGCGTTGGCTGGGGCAAAATGGCGGTGCGATTGTGCATGAAAATGGCCCTTTGCCGAGTGATCGAGGGGGAAATGGGGAGTTGCAAGGCAAAAGTGAACCATTTAGCGAGCTGAAAAGACATTTTGAGGGAAAATAAATGACAAAATGTATTTCTCAACACTGCGGAGGGTCAAAACGGCATGGAAATTAAGGTGAATTCACTCTCATGAGCGGTCCTATGCGCGAAAAAGTCTTATCTATGCGCTAAACTTCATCCTCTATGCGCGAAAAACAATCGACTATGCGCGAAACTAAATGGCTTATGCGCGAAAATGCTGTGCCTATGCGCCACTGGCTGAGAAGGGGTTGAATTTCATTCCTGTTTTTTCCATAATGAGTGTAAGGGTTTAAACGAGGGGGATGGGGATGAAACTAGATAACTTACTATTAGCAGGTGCGACTTTAATTATTTTTGGAATTGTAGATACAACAAGGGAACAGCTTGGGTTTAATAATGCATTCGAGAAACTCGTAGCAGGAATTGTGATTGGAACTATAACATGGATAATTGCAACGATTATGGGGAAGTGGTTCAAAGACTGGTCTGAAATTAGGGTGAAATGGTATGTAGCCCTGCCTATTATAGTCGGGCTAATTATCATCATTCCATTTTTTGAATGAATAGATGGATGGATTTTCATTTCAGTTTGTTCAATTATTGTGAAACTGTTTTGTTAAATCGAAAGGAGGTTGATTGTAATGTTGATGGGATTATTCTTAGTCATTATTTTGCTTATAATGGCGGCAGCAAATATTATTGCTTTTAAAATATCAAAAACAAATAGAAAGAAGCAGGTTTGGTCAGGCATTGTCTTTCTACTTCTAACTCCATTAATATTCTTCTTAACAGCCATTTCAGTAAGCCCATTCGACCCATACGGATTTGGAACAGGTATCATTTCTATCATTTATGCTGTTTTATTTTTTATAAATGGGCTTGTTGTGATTTTTATAGGTTTACTTACAAAGAATGCAAGTGCAAGTACATCCCCACGTTAGTACTTGCATTTGCCAAAAAATAAGGGAACTCCAAAAAGTGGGGTTCCCTTTTCACAAATTAAAAAAACTCATGGAATCATCTGCCCCAACCCATCCCCAAACGACCAGTTCTCGGCAGGCGTCTCGTTCATTGTGATAAACACGTCGGTCATAGCGATTTCCAGATCCACAGATACACGTTCAGCAATGGCCTGATACAGCCCCTTTTTTTGCTCAGCCGTCCTGCCGGGTCCGCAAGTAATGGCGATATACACCATGTTTTTTGTTCTCTTTTGCCCCTCCGCAAGCAGGTAAGAGGATCGAAGAAAAAGTGATCAGAAGGATAGGGCATATACAACTGGAAATAGTCAGCTTCAGGGATGTGGAAATGCTAGATCAATGATTGGTGGATGCCTTTGCTCGCTGACTCCAGCTTGCCAGAACTTGCAAGCTGCTCAGGATAATAAACGGTCACAATCGGCATAATGCAAAATCCTTCCTATTGGGAAATGTGGAGGATTTCATATACGGTCACGGGAGCGTCTTGAGCAATTTCCGGCTTTTCCTTATAAAAAGTGAACTGGCTGTAGCCCCATTTATCCGGGTTGTAAATCAAGCATTTTCCTAACTGTTCCCCAATTGCAAAATCGCCGGCATCCATAAATGTGGTTTGAGTCAATGTTTTATTTTCCGAAATACGACCGGCAGCTTCCACAACATAGTTGCTTTTAGAAAAATTCTCCGCCAAGTCCAAATATAACGGCACGCCGATTTGGATTTGCTGCCATCCGAACGAGCCCAAAATGTTGTCATAATAGCCTTCAAAGACAAATTTGTTCATTCCATCCGCCTCATTCCAAACATAGAGGGGAGCATAGGCATTGTACAAATTTCCACTCTCACTTGCTTCGGATACTAAGTACGCCTTAAACTTCAGACCTGGAAACCCATCGGTTTTATATCCATTATCTGCGACTCTTTTTCGAATGATCCCCATATCATAATCTGTCGGCACTTCCTTTCAGCTTTATATTTTTATAATAGTTCTGGAGTGAAATACTGTAAAATAGGTGTAAATGATGGTTGGTATCAGTTCAACTGATGGCGGGGGTGATGGGATGGAATTCAATGATTTGATCATTTTCAAAACGGTGGCACAGGAAGGTTCGATCAGCAAGGCGGCAAAGGAGCTTGGATATGTGCAGCCGAATGTCACGGAACGGATCAAGAAGCTGGAGCAGGAATTAGGCACGCCGCTTTTCGCACGGACAAATAAAGGCATTTCGCTGCTTCCAGCTGGGGAGACGTTAATGGCATACGCAGATAAAATCATGAACCTGATAGATGAGGCGAAAAGCGAAATCAAACGAACTGGAGCTATCACTAGAATCGGTGCGACGCAATCCATCTTAGCGGGTTATTTGAGCAGTCGAATCAAAGGGAATATAAAGGATTATCAGCTGTTTATGGATAATAGCGAACGATTGAGGGAGCTTTTGAGACTGCAGAAAATTGATGTGGCCCTTACATACGCAGATGATTTTGAGCCTGAGTTTCAGTGCATCCATACTTCAAAAATTAAAATGGGACTCTGGAAAGCGAAGGACTACGTGGTATCAGATTTTTCGAATGAGGTTTTCTTTGTCAGCCATGATACGCAGTGTCCGCACCGAAACCGCACATTGAGATTCATTCGGGAGCAAAATATTTCCGAGAAGCAGCTGCAGTACGTAGATTCATATACGGTCATTCAGGATTTTGTGTCGAGCGGCTTGGGGCTGGCATTTTTACCGATGCAGGAGGAGGAACGACTGGAAATCGTTGAGGGGGTTCCGTGTGAGGAACTGGCTATTTATTTCTACATGAAGAGAAATTCAAACAAGATGAATCTGGATTTTTTTTAGAGAATTCGAAAAATTGGCCAACCTTATGGTATAATTTAACTATTGTTAATAAGGAGAGGATAAAGATGAAGGATGTGTTTTATTTAGTTCTCAAAGTGATTGCTGTGCTATCATTTGGAGGCCTGATAACTAGTATCGCCTTGAATTGGGATAATCAGAGCCTAGAACTTTCCCTTTGTTCCATTTGTACCTTAAGTTCTCTTATTTTGATTCGAAACAAAAGACACAACGCAATAAGCAGATGACCGGCACTTGGATTATTCCAAGTGTTTTTTCTTTATTTAGCCAACGATTTTTCCATTTAAAAGCAAGCATGTTTCCTTTCTTTTACACAAACCCTAATACCAAAAGCGGTAAAGGAAGGGAACAGTATGAAAAAATGGTATGCAGTCGCTAGCGCTGCCGCATTGGTGTTGATTTTATCCTTCACGCATGCGGTGTTCGCGGTTTCGAATGAACCGATTCACTGGGGATTCCAAAAAGGCAAGAATGGCGAACAGGGGCAGGCGGGAGCCAAACTCGACACGCTGCTTGCGAAATACGGAAGCTTCTACAAGGACAGCAAGGACAAAAAAGTCCTCTATATGACGTTCGACAACGGCTATGAAAATGGCTATACGGCGCAGGTGCTGGATGTTTTGAAAAAAGAAAAAGTGCCGGCGACATTCTTCGTGACCGGCCATTATCTAAAAAGTGCACCGGACCTCGTCAAGCGGATGGTCAATGAGGGGCACATCGTCGGGAATCACTCCTGGGGACACCCGGATATGACGCAGATCAGCGATGAACAGATCAAGGAACAATTGCAGAAAGTAAAGGACGAAACAGCCCGCATCACGAAGCAGAAAGACATGGCGTACTTAAGGCCGCCGCGCGGGATCTTTAGTGAACGCACGCTGAAAATCGCGCAGGACGAGGGGTATACCCATGTGTTCTGGTCACTTGCCTTCGTCGATTGGAAAACTGATCAGCAAAAAGGCTGGAAGTATTCCTACGACAACATCATGGCGCAGGCCCACCCGGGTGCCGTCATCCTGCTGCACACTGTTTCGAAGGACAATGCAGACGCCCTTGATAAAGCCATCAAGGATTTGAAGAAACAGGGCTATGAATTCAAAAGCCTTGATGACTACATGATGAACAAGCATATGAAAAATCCTATTGTGACACCTTAATGTACCTTAATAGTTATTTAGGAAAAGTCTGTTTAGGAATCCTTCAGACTGAATGAAAACGCTTGTCAGTCGAGGCGCGCGACCGATGAGGGGCGGAGTTGCCTAAAGCGGCAATGAGCATCCGAAGAGGCCGGGCAACGAAGAATGCGAGCGTTTGTCAACAGTCTGAAGAGCCTTTAAATGGGCTTTTTTCTTTTGTCCAGGTCAACTATGCTATAATCGAGAAAACAAGTGGGATTGGGAGAGAATCGTCATGTGGGAACAAAGAATGGAGATTGAAGGACCATATAATTTTGATCTAGTGCTGGAACGCCTTGAACTCGATCCATTGAACAGCGTTGACAGGGAAGCCCGAATTGCTCGTGTACCTATATACGAACCGGAGAATGAAGTGGTTGAGGTGCAGGCAATCGGAACGCTGGACGAGCCGGTTTTTCTCATCAAGGGGAAAAAAGATGAGACGAAGGAAATCGTTCAGAAGCGGATCGCCCATGTATTTCAGTGGGACATTCCATTGTCGGAAATCCACAGCCATTTTCAGGAGAGCGATCTGAAGGATATTTTCCACCAGCACCGCGGAACGCCGCTCATCCTTGATTTTTCGCCGTATTCATGCCTGGTGAAATGCATCATCCATCAGCAGTTGAACTTGAAGTTCGCGTTCACCTTGACGGAGCGGTTCGTCCAGACATACGGTGAAGAAATCGACGACGTCTGGTTCTATCCGTCGCCGGAAAGGTCGGCTTCCCTTACAATCGAGGAATTGCGGGAGCTGCAGTTCAGCCAGCGAAAAGCAGAGTATATCATCGGATTGAGCGAGATGATCGTAAGCGGGAAGCTAGATTTAGAACAATTGAGTGAAGAATCGGATGAAACGATCATGAAGACGCTAGTGAAAATCCGCGGAGTCGGCCCATGGACCGCACAGAACTTCCTATTATTTGGGCTCGGTCGTCCAAATCTTTTCCCAACGGGCGACGTCGGAATCCAAAATGCATTGAAGAAACTATATCAGCTGGAAGCGAAACCGGACTTGAACTTCATGGAACAGTCCAGCGAAAAATGGAAGCCATATTTAAGCTACGCCTCTCTCTACCTATGGAGAAGCATTGAAGTAACGGAGTGATTTGCAGTGAAAAAACAAGCAGAACAAAAAGTATTCATCAAAGAAAAACAGACATTCCCCCTAACGATCAAGCGACTCGGGATCAATGGGGAAGGAGTCGGCTACTTTAAGCGCCAAGTCGTCTTCGTTCCAGGTGCGCTGCCAGACGAAGAGGTCGTCGTGGAAGCAACGAAGATTCACCCGAAGTTTGCAGAAGGCCGAATTAAAAAAATCCGCAAAGCGTCGCCATTCAGGACGAAGCCGCCATGCCCTGTTTATGAACAGTGCGGAGGCTGCCAGCTCCAGCATTTGGAGTACGTAAAACAGCTGGAGCTGAAAAGGGACATTGTCATCCAATCGCTTGAACGCCATACAAAATTCAAGGTCGGCCAAATGGACATCCGTTCAACAATCGGGATGGACAACCCTTGGCACTACCGCAATAAGAGTCAATTCCAGCTTGGGGAGCGCGACGGAAAAATCATTGCGGGCCTTTACAGCCTCAATTCCCATAAGCTGATCGACGTGCCGGAATGCATCGTGCAGCAGCCGGAAACGAACAAAGTCACGAATGTCATCAAGCAGATTGTGAAAGATCTCGGCATTCCTATCTATAATGAAAAAACGAAAAAAGGCGTACTGCGCACCATCGTGACCCGCGTCGGCATCAAGACCGGCCAAGTCCAGGTTGTGCTTGTGACGGCAGTAGACGAGCTGAAGCGCAAAGATCTTCTTGTGGCAGAAATCAAGAAGCGCCTGCCGGAAGTCGCTTCTGTCATGCAGAACGTGAATCCGAAGAAAACGTCCATCATTTTTGGCGACAAAACGGTTCATTTGAGCGGGAAGGAAATCATCGAGGAGCACCTTGAAGAGTTTTCCTATGAACTTTCCGCGCGCGCGTTCTTCCAGCTGAATCCCGTCCAGACGGTGAAGCTTTATAATGAAGTGAAAAATGCAGCAGCCCTGACAGGAAAGGAAAACGTCATCGATGCTTACTGCGGCGTAGGTACCATCGGCCTTTGGGTCGCAGACGGCGCGAAGGAGCTCCGCGGCATGGACATCATCCCGGAATCGATCGAAGACGCTAAGAAAAACGCCAAGAAGCACGGCGTAGAAAACGCCCTGTACGTCAGCGGCAAAGCCGAGCAGGTCGTCCCGAAATGGCAGAAGCAAGGCTTCAAGCCGGACGTCATCATCGTCGACCCGCCAAGAACCGGCTGCGATCAGGCACTGCTCGACACCATGCTCAAAAGTAAGCCAAAGAAAATCGTCTACGTCTCCTGCAATCCTTCAACATTGGCGAAGGACCTGCAGATCTTAAGCAAGCAATATAACATTAAATACATCCAGCCAGTGGACATGTTCCCGCAGACGGCTCATGTAGAAGCCGTTACGCTGTTGGAGCTTAAATAACGCTTTTCTGTTTGATGATAAGAAAAATTCGAATGCAGAAAGGGGTTAACACATGGATGCAAATAAAAAATGGCTCGCAATTCCTGAAGATATTAGAAAGAAACTAAAAAAGAACGTTTTCTGCACGAATTGTTCAGATGTTGTAGAAATTGAACAGTTTACGATTGAGAATCATTCAAATGGGATTGTCTTAGAAGGCAAGTGCAAGGTTTGTGGGAATGATGTGTCTCGAGTTATTGAAGATGAATAGGAATTGAAATGGGTGTCTGACCTCAGGTGAGTTAAAGCGATGGGGGACAGGCACCTTTTTGTTTCCAGCACATCCAGATGCTTGACCATCCTCCTTTCAGGGTATATTACATTTGTGAGTAAAAGGAAGAAAGGATGTAATCAATGAAAGTACTAATTGTTGGAGCAAACGGTCAAGTTGGGAAACATCTCGTTTCCTTTATTCAGGATCATCAAGATTTGGAAGCAAAAGTCATGATTCGCAAAGAGAAGCAGGCATCCTACTTTAAAGAGTTGGGTGCTGAAACGGTCGTTGTGGATCTCGAAGGAGACATCCCAGACATTGCAAAAGCCGCTGAAGGCGTCGATGCTATCGTTTTTGCAGCTGGTTCAGGACCAAAAACGGGCCCAGACAAAACGATATTAGTCGACTTGGATGGGGCAGTAAAAACCATCGAAGCCGCAAAACAAGCGGGCGTGAAGCGCTACGTGATGATCAGTTCGTATGATACAACGCGTGAAGCGATCCAGTCTGCAGATTCATCCTTTGCGCCATATGTCGTGGCCAAGCATTACGCAGATGAATGGCTGCGGGACACCGACCTCGATTACACAATCATTCACCCAGGCGCGCTGACGAATGATGATGGAACTGGCAAAGTAAATGCAGCCACAACAGTCGAGCGAAATGAAATTCCACGAGAAGACGTGGCCCGAGTGATTGTGGCCGTCTTGGAAAACAACGCAACGATCGGGAAGGAATTCCAGGTCGTGAAAGGCGACGTAGAAGTGAAGGAAGCGATTGATTCCTTATAATTAAATAGTGATTATATAAATGCAGCTCCCTTATTTTGTTAAGGGAGCTGTGTTTTTTTTGTTTGCGCAGCCACACATTTTTAGTATTTAATCGCTTTTAGTACGATAGATTCCCCTTCAAATGATTCCACGGTCTCATCGTTCATCTTTACCCGGAACTTTTTATGAATATCTGGTCCAGCCTTCAAGATATAGCTGTTTAGAGACTTTTTTACTTCCTCCGACTGCTTCATGCGGTTAAACCAGCTTTCAAACACAAAGGTTTTACGGAACGCGACCCATTCACTGATTTCAAACCCGCTCAGTTCGATTTTCCGCAGCCATTCTGATTTTTTCAAAGCTCTGCTATGGCTTGGATCCCGTGTCTTTTCAACCGTATTATAAAATTGGTCCCACTCATCGTTTTCAGGTGCGACATTATCATCTAATAGAAAACGGCCGCCTGGTTTTAACACACGATAAACTTCGGCTATAAAGGAGTCGATATTCGGAAAATGGTGAGGGGCAATGCGGCAGGCTACAACATCGAAGGATTCATTTGCAAACGGCATCTTTTCAGCATCACCTTGAACATAAGCAACATTTTGGTGCCCATTGGAAGTGATAAAATTTTCAGCCGCGGCTAACATTTCCTTTGTTAGATCAAAAGCGGTCACTTCGTTTGCAAAAGGAGCCAGGGCATTTGCTGTATGTCCGCCGCCCGTCGCGACGTCGAGAACACTTTCTTTATCAGTCAACTTTGCCATTTTTACAATCAGATGAAGGTCGGCGCCTTTTCGATGAATGTCACTTGTCACATAGTCGCTTGCCGTTTTTCCAAACTGGTCTTGAACTTTTGATTTAATATCCACATTTACCCCTCCGTCAATTTTCTTGATAAATATTCCAATTCATACTTTAACGATAACGCAATTGGGGACATAAGTATATTTTGTAAAATTTATGTTTTATCATAAGCTTTTATTATGCCATTACATTTTCAGGAAATAAAAAAAGGCTTGGAAAATAGCCTGCAAGCCCTAGAAATACCTTATTCTTCACATTTTTTATACGCCGTATTTTTTGCTTTGCTGAAGGAGTTTGGATTCTCCTGTCTTTTCCCATCCTTCTACTGTCTCATACGCTTTTTCGGGAGAATAGCCTTTTCCTACAAGGACGCCCATTAATATGAATTCTTGAAGAATATGCCCAGCATTTATGCCTCTTTTAACATCCTCTAAGCCTTCTTTCACCAGAAAGTCTGTGAATTGTACCCATTCATCTGGAGTCTTGCCGAAATAATCCTTTTTCTGATTATGGCTTTCTTCCGCAGCCTCAGCAGCTGCTTTGGTAACGTGAACGGTACCGAACGGATGGTTAGGCGGGGCATAGATGGAGTAAAGTTTTAGCGGCGCAGGACCGGTATTGGTCACATTATGCCATGTGCCGGCAGGGATGAAGATGGCATAATCATCAGCTACATTTGCTTCAAAATCTAAACGATCCTTGCTTTTGCCCATTTGAACAAACCCTTGTCCTTGTTCAATACGCAGGAATTGATCGACATCAGGGTGGATTTCCAAGCCAATATCATCGCCAACGTCGATGCTCATTAAGGTGAGCTGCAAATGAGATCCAGTCCATAGTGCGGTCCGGTACGTATTGTTTTGCTTTGTGGCTGCATTGATATCAACAACAAATGGATTTGCTCCATAATCTTTTAACAACATAGCTTCAGCGCCAGTAGGATAGCGTGATGGATAATAGCCGTTTTGATTTGCATAGGGCCAATAACTCGACTGCGTGCTATAATGCTGCCTTGGCATATTCACATAATAAGGATTTTGATAAGCGTACACATAAGGATTCTGAAACATATTTACCTCATTCCCTTCACGGTATATGTAATAATCCTATGCACATGTTTGGGAAAGGTACTTAATGGGACAATTCTCGCGTAAAAAAGAAACGGCGGAACCGTCCCTGTGCCTCACTATATCCCCTGGCAAACCGGACAATAATACAGCCTTCTCGAAGCGGCCACCGTCTTTTCAATTTCATTTCCACACACGAAGCAGGACGCTCCTTCGCGGTTAAAGACCCAGTGCCGATATTGCGATCGCTTGACTCCTTGGGATTTTAGCTTTTCAGCCAGTTCGAGGTCGTTCGTTATCCCGCCTGTCTTATAAGATTGCTGCATTAAATCAATGATGGCCCGTGCTGCTTTCTTCAATTGAGACTCGGAACAATCTACGGGGCGAAGTGAAGGATGGAGGCCTGCAACAAACATGATTTCAGATCTCAAGTAATTGCCTATTCCAGCGACAAACGCCTGGTCCAATAAAAGAATCGCCCATTTGCGCTTGTAGAATCGTTTATCTTTCATTCTTTGAAACAATTCATCCTCAGTGACTTCCTCACTCAAAATATCAGGACCCACTTTGGCCACAAAATGGTGACTGGAGACTTCTTCATCACGGAGTACTTCGATGTCGGATGCGCTGTAAAGAAGCGCCGACTTTTTTTCATTATGCAGAGCCAACCGAAGCTGTCGATTAGTATTGGGATAGTTGTACAGGTTCCGGATCATCCATTTTCCGTAGAGCTGATTGTGGGAGTAGATGGTGTACCCGTTATCGAAGCGGATGAGCATGGCTTTTCCCTTAGTGTCGACACGAGTGACGACCGCCCCCTTTAAGAGGTCTTCGTAGTCTTCCAAATGGGGGAGGGCAAAATAGACATCCTGTACCGTTTTATTTTTAAGGGCTCGCTCAACGCTATCGGCAGCCCTTCTGATTTCGGGACCTTCTGGCATGTTGGTTTCTCCTTTTTTAATATAATTGTTCCCTTTTTCAGCTGGCAGTAACATTTGGATGGGCTAGGAGGGAAAAGAAGAGGGACAAACCTCGAAAGGTCCATCCCTATTACTTTGATGCTATTCGATCATTTCAACTATTCTTTCGCATATTTCATGTGTGATCAATGAGTCACTGATGGAAGGATCGGGCTCTTGATTTGTTTCCACGCATTCAAGGAAGTGGTCGACGAGGTCATAGAATCCGCGTTTGTACAATGTCGGCTCCCAGTCCCCAAAGGAGTAAGTGCTTGTTTCTTTGTTATGGTAATGGGTCGTTTCCACAAGGCTGTCCACGACATACTTATGATTTCCAGCAGAGTATTCGATGATTTCTTCGGTCACGCCGCCGTCCCGGTTCATGATGCCGACAGCCGTACAGTCCTCACCGATGAGCTGAATGACGAGGTGATGCAGGAGATCTCCTTTTTTAAGGGACTGAACTTTGACATCCTTTACTTCTGAATCCATCAGGAAACGCAGGGTGTCGACGACGTGGATGAAGTCTTCGACGACAAACCTCCTTGGCTCGTCCGGTGCAGCGAATCGATTTTTCTGCATCAACAGGAAGCTTGGTTTCCCGTACTCTTTCAGTTCTTTCACCTTAGGAATGAAGCGCCGGTTGAATCCGACCATGGCAATCTTCCCGGTGTCTTTCGCCAATTGAACAATGCGTTCCGTTTCCGGGTAGTTCAAGGAAATAGGCTTGTCTATGTACACATGGATGCCGTTTTCAAGAAGTTTTTCCGATATCTCAAAATGTGCCTCTGTTGCTGTACTGACGAAAGCTGCGTCAATGTTTTCGGCAATCAATTCATCGACCGTCTGGACTCTTTTTTCTATACGGTATTTGTCTCCTAGCTTTTCAAGCGTTTCTGCTTTTCGCGTGCAAAGCACCAGCTCTATTCCTTCTTTTTCAGAGAGAACAGGCAGATAGGCTTTCTTTGCGATATCTCCTAATCCGATCAGACCAATTTTCACGTTCTTCACCTCGTTGTTTTTCTCCTATTATAGTATTCTGCAAAAAGATAGCAACTATGTGGACTTTCGATGAAGGTGCCTTCCGCGTAAAGGGGTCCCTTTATATGGGGAAAAGTTTACTGATCCAGGTAAAGGGAAGATTATACTAAAATAGATTTCCAAGGAGGACTTGCAGAATGGGTAAAACGATTTTCATCACAGGTGCAGGAAGCGGTCTCGGGAAAGGAGCGTCACTTGGCCTTGCTAAGAAAGGGCATCGCGTTATCGCAACGACTGAGCTGACTTCGCAGAAAACCGACTTGATGAGAGAAGCGGAAAAACGGGGATTGGATATAGAGGTATTCAAGCTGGATATTAAGAATGAGAGGGACCGCGAGCAGATATTGCAATATGATTTTGATGTATTTGTGGCCAATGCAGCCATCAATGAAGGGGGGCCGCTTGCGGAAGTGCCGATGGACCGTTTTCGCGCGCTCTTCGAAGTGAACGTCTTTGCCACCCTTGAAACGGTTCAATTGGCCGCGCAAAAGCTTGTGAAAAAAGGCAGCGGAAAAATCGTGTTCATGAGCTCCATGGCAGGGATTTCCGCAACACCTTATGTCGGTCCTTATACATCCACCAAGCATGCCATCGAAGGGATTGCCCAAACCATGAAATCCGAGCTTGAAGAGTTCGGGGTGAAGGTCGCAACCATCAATCCAGGCGCATTCGAAACAGGATTTAATAAGCGGGCCGGGGAAGAAATCTGGAAGTGGTTCGACGACGAAAAGAACTTCACCCGTAAAGAAGACATCCTGGAACAGCAGAAAGGGCTGGAAGATCAGTTCGATCCTGAAGATATGATCCAAAAGATGATTGAAATCATCCCTGCAGATCATCACAAATTCCGGACGGTATATCCGGAAGAAACAGAAAAACAATTGAAGCAGACTCAAAAAGAACGTTGGGAAATGGAGATTTGATTTCATAAATGAGGAGGGGAGGTAACCATTGGGAATGGGTGCCTCCTTTTTTGAAAGGCTCTGTGCAAATCCAACTGCTAGCACCTCGAGGTCATAAGCGTACCTTTGATGGCGGGTGCTGACCATGGCGCTTGCCCATGGATTTGAGAGAGATTGCTAGAGTTGATCGGGGATTTGCTAGAAGTTCATCAGGTTTTGCTAGAACTCGCTTGTTTTTTGCTAGAAGACCACGATTTTTTGCTAGAAGATCGCATTTTTTTGTTGCGGGCACATCGACTTTATTGATTACCGGAATGTTTGGGTATATTATCTTTGAGAAATGACAATTAGCATGAATTTTTTACGTGAAGAAATAGGAGGAATCGAAATGAAGAAATATACGGTCATTACAGGTGCGAGCTCTGGGATTGGGTATGAGACAGCACTTGCTTTTGCGGCACGCGGGAAAAATTTAGTCATTGCGGCACGCAGAACTGAGGAGCTTGAAAAACTTAAATCTGAAATTGTGAAAGAAAATGCTGAATTGGATGTCATCATCAAAACAGTTGATTTGTCTGATACGAAAAATGTACATGCTTTTTATGAAGGATTAAAAGAATTAGACATCGAAACGTGGATTAATAATGCCGGATTCGGTAATTTCGCATCCATTGGAGAACAAAATTTAACGAAGATTGAAACAATGCTGAATTTGAATATTGAAGCATTGACGATTTTAACGTCTCTTTATGTCCGCGATTATTCAGAGGTTGAAGGAACGCAGCTAATCAACGTTTCATCTGGCGGCGGCTACACGATCATTGGAAATGCGGTCACTTATTGCGCTTCGAAATTCTATGTCAGTGCATTTACGGAAGGTCTTGCACATGAATTAAAAGAAAAAGGTGCTAAGATGCAGGCGAAAGTGTTGGCTCCGGCAGCAACGGAAACGGAATTTGCTAAGGTTTCAAATGACCTGGAGGAGAATGTTAAATTCGAAGGGCTCCTGCCGAAATATCATACTGCTAAAGAAATGGCTGGATTCATGCTCGATCTTTATGACAGCGGCAAAGCAGTTGGAATTGTCGATGGCGAAACGTATGAATTCCATTTAAAAGATCCCATTTTTCCTTATGCGGTTAGATTGAGAGATTGATAAAACGTCTGCCCCCAAATAGCATCGAGCTATTATGTTGGGGGCAGGCGCTTTTTTTATGCAATGGGTTTGATAAAATTGGCCTAATCGTGGTATAAGTGTAGATGGAGCAGAGACTTTCTGCTTTTTAATTTTGGGGGCATTTGTTTTTGCATCCCTTAATGAGAGGATTGGAATTTCATTATGAAAGAAAATTTCTGGCGTGATTTGCCACGGCCATTTTTTATATTAGCACCAATGGAGGATGTGACGGACGTTGTGTTTCGTCATGTTGTGAGTGAAGCAGGGAGACCTGATGTGTTTTTTACGGAGTTCACGAATACGGAGAGCTACTGCCACCCGGACGGGATCCAGAGTGTGCGCGGACGCTTGACGTTTACGCAGGATGAACAGCCGATTGTAGCCCATATTTGGGGGGACAAGCCTGAATACTTCCGTCAGATGAGCATCGGCATGGCGGAGCTCGGCTTTAAAGGAATCGATATCAATATGGGCTGTCCTGTCCCGAATGTGACGCAGAACGGGAAGGGGAGCGGCCTTATTCGCCGTCCTGAAGTTGCAGCCGAGTTGATCCAGGCTGCAAAAGCAGGAGGATTGCCTGTCAGTGTCAAGACGAGGCTTGGCTTTGCGGAAATAGATGAATGGAAAGGCTGGCTTCGACACTTGTTGGAGCAGGACATTGTCAATCTTTCCATCCACCTGCGTACACGGAATGAAATGAGTAAAGTGGATGCCCATTGGGAGCTGATCCCGGAAATAAAAAAACTCCGTGATGAAGTAGCTCCGGATACATTACTGACAATCAACGGGGATATCGAAGACCGTGAAATGGGTATGAAGCTCGTGGAACAATACGGTGTAGACGGCGTCATGATCGGACGCGGGATTTTCCACAATCCATTTGCCTTTGAAAAAGAGCCGAGAGAGCATAGCAGCAAGGAATTGCTAGATCTGTTAAGAATGCATCTCGACCTTCATGATCAATATCAGCTGCGGAAATTCACGGCCCTTCACCGCTTCTTTAAAATCTATGTCAAAGGATTCCGAGGAGCAAGTGAACTAAGAAACCAACTCATGAACACAAAATCCACAGACGAAGTCCGAGACTTGCTTGATCAATTCGATTTGACGGAGTAGGGACATGGGGACAGGTTTAGTGTCCCAAGATAGTATAATGCCTGATACCTGGTGTGGTAGTAAGTTATCTCACCGGGGATCAGGCTTTTGTTTTTTTGTGCTTGAAATGGATAGATATTATTTTCATACATAAAATGGGCTTTTTTGATATAATTCTTGAATTTATACTTATCTATAATGGGGATTTGAGCAGCGGCGAATGGACGCCGGCGTAAAGAAAGCGGTGAAATTATGGCGATTATCTACAAGCAGTGCCCGAAGTGCAGGTCAAAAAATACAGTGAAAATTGTATTTGGCGAGCCCACTTTTGCAGCTCTTCAAAAAGCTGAAAAAGGTGAAATTAGGCTTGGCGGCTGCTGTATTTTAGAAGATGGACCGGAATATTACTGTAAAGATTGCGAGAATGAATGGAATAAGGAACAAGCTGTGGATGCGGCATATACCAGAATAGAAGGGATAAAAGCTACCATTGGAGGTTTCTTTGATGGCCATTACATTGTTGAAATTAATCTAATCAGCCGGCAAGTTGTGTGGAGCTTTTATGGTCGAGGAGAGGACGAAACAATTCAAAAGTCCATTGGTCCTGACACGGCTAAGAAGTTGATAGAAGATCTGAAAATGATTAACTTGCTGAATTGGAAGGCAAAGTATATTGAACCTGGTATTCTCGATGGCACTAATTGGAGTGTAGAGATTAGTAGAGATGGGCGGAAAATAAGCAAGCATGGAAATATTAAGTTTCCAGATGAATGGGATGCTTTCTGCAAAATAATCAGGGGCATTACTGGGAAGAAGTTTTCTTGAGTCTATTCTGCTTTAGTTTATAAAAGTGCCTAACCCTTAGTGCGGAATTAATCCGCTGGAGTTAGGCACCTTTTTCATTTTTTATTCTGCACTGACGCCAAGTTTATCAAGGATAAAGGCGTAGCAGGCGGCTGATTCTTTTAGCTGGCTGAATCGACCAGATGCTCCGAAGTGACCGGCACCCATGTTAGTTTTGAGCACAAGGGTGTTGTCATCGGTTTTAAGCTCTCTTAGGCGCGCCGTCCATTTCGCCGGCTCCCAATAAGCGACCCGCGGATCGTTCAAGCCGGTTGTGATGTACAGATGCGGATAGTCTTTCGCTTCCACATTGTCGTACGGGCTGTATGATTTCATGTAAAAATAGTCGTCTTCTTTTTGCGGATTGCCCCATTCATCCCACTCAAGGGTTGTCAAAGGAATCGTGGCATCAAGCATCGTTGTGACGACATCGACGAACGGCACTTCCGGAACGATGACCTGGAATAGATCGCCGGCCATATTAGCCACAGCGCCAACGAGCAGACCGCCCGCACTGCCTCCGCGTGCAGCCATTTTATCTGAGGTTGTATAGCCTTCTTTAATAAGTGCTTTCGCAGCAGCGATGAAATCGGTAAATGTGTTTCGCTTGTTTTGCATTTTCCCATCTTCATACCAGCTTCGCCCCATCTCGGAACCGCCGCGAACCTGTGCAGTGGCAAACACAATTCCTTTTTCGAGCAGCGGCAGGCGGTATGGGCTGAAGCGAGGATTGCTGTTTGCTCCGTAAGATCCATAAGCATGCAGAATCAATGGTGCAGGACCTGACTCCAGAGCCACTTCATGGTAGACGATTGTCACTGGAACTTTGACTCCATCTTCGGCTTCTGCCCATAGCTGTTCTTGGCGGAAGCGGGAAGGATCGTATTTACCGCTGACTGGAGCCACTTGCAAGCACTGCTTTTCCCCGGTCAGCAAATTCAGTCCGTACGTCGTTTTTGGCGTAAGCAAGGACTCATACTGGATTAAAACTTCAGAAGTCTCAAAGCTTTGGCCGGATACAATAGAGACCGTATAGATCGGCTCATCCCATTCGATCGGCTCCAACTCATCGCCGTTAAGCATCCAGATTTGCGTCACTCCGTTTTCGCGGCCAAAAATCAGCAGCTTGTCCTTGAAAGGATACATGTATTGGAGATAGCGCTCTTCCTTATAGGCAACTACATTTTCCCTTGAAGAAAGGTCATCGAGTGGACAGCGGAGGAGCTGGAAATTGAGTGCTCCTTCATTTGTCAGGATGAGCAGGTCATCTCCCCAATGCTCGACATCATATTCGATTCCTTCACGGCGTTCATCCAGAAGCTGCAATGGAGACAGCGGAGAATCCGCGTCCAGCAGATGAATTTCACTCGTCGTTTTGGATCTTGAGGTGAGAAGAATGAATTTCCCGCTTTGCGATTTGGCGATGCCGATTGAATAGGTTGTGTCTTTTTCTTCAAAAATCAATTCATCCTGATCTGCGCTGCTTCCTAACCGATGTCGCCACAATTGGTATGGGCGCTGACTTTCATCCACGGTGGTGTAGAATATGTAGGTTCCGCACCGGCTCCATTCCATGCTTTCGTATAAAAAGACATCGGGAATGCGGTCAGGCAGAAGCTCGCCTGTCTCCAAATCCTTGATATGGACGGTGTATCGGTCAGTGCCGTCCCGATTTTCCAAATAAGCGAGGCGGGTTTGATCCGTAGTGATGCGCTGCACTGTTACACTTAAGTACTCATCATCTGTGGCAAGCTTATTCAGATCAAGAACCACTTCTTCTTTTGCCTCTGAAAGAAGCTCGCGGCTTTCCGCCTTTTTACGTGCATAGACTGGATATTGTTTTGTTTTGTCCAAAACAGAATAGTAGAAATAAGATCCGTGCTGCACCGGCACGTTCATTTCAGAATCTGGAACACGGTCCACCATCTTTTGATAGATCCGTTCAGTTTGATCTTCAAGTTTGTGCATCACTTCATCGTAATAACGATTTTCTTCTTCTAAATAAGCGATGACCTCAGGATTCTCGCGGTCCCTCAGCCAATAATAATCATCTTCTCGTACATCCCCATGAAGCTCATGAGGATATGGAATGCGCTTTGCAATAGGTGTCTTCATAAAATCCTCCTTCCGATATATGTAGTAATTTCGCGAAAAAGAGTGAAAAATCCTTTTTTTGTGGGACGGGGGGACAGGTTTGTTGTCCCGGATTGGGTGCTCAGCATTATTGGGTAGCGGTCTAATCCAGTGGAGGGTAGGAGAATATTTGTGTATTGGATGTCCTGTGAAACATTGCGGTGAAACAAGAAAATTCGGGTGGTGACAGGCACTTTTTAACAGATTTCCTTGGTTTTTAGGTTTGTGATAAAATGTAAATAAGTAAACCTCAATCGGTGGTGATAAAATGAATAAAGTTTTATCTTCAGAGGAACTCATGAAGTATATTCATGAGATGAATCGCGAAAATTCAGTCATGCAATTTTCTATTCCGGGTAAGGGGCAGTTTACACTTGTTCTTCAAGAGGAAGAAAACCAATCAATAGAAGAGGATGTAATAAAGAATCCACAGCTTGAAATGATGTTTAAAGAAAGTGAAGAGCAATACAAAAAAGGTCTTGGTATGACTACTTCGGAGTTATTAAAATCACTTACGGAGAAGGATTTTATATAAGGTCATATGGGCTCAACTGCAATATAAAAGTGGAGAGTTTGATTAATTAATCAAAACTAACAACGTAAAGATATCTTTACATCGTTGGTTTTTTATTTTATTCTATGTGTAAAGATATCTTTACATGCTTGTTAAAGGGGAAGTATTCATTTGAATGTAACGAACCGAATTAAAGAGATCCGTTTGGAAAAGGGAATCAGCCAGGTGAAGATGGCCGAGGATCTGCAGATCACGAGGCAGACCATTAATGCCATTGAAAATCATAAATACAATCCCAGCTTAGAATTAGCATTAAAGTTGATTAAGTACTTTGGCGTCGGAATTGACGATTTATTCAAGCTAGAGGAGGAGTAAGATGAAAAAGTGGGGGTCTATTATTATTGCAGCTGTAATTGTTGGCGGGGTGTGCATAGGGGTGTTTTTTGGAAAACTATTTGTCCCTGACTTGCCTGTTGGAACGATTGCGGCTGGATTTGGAGGATCTGTTGCAGGGATCGGAATAGTGATGGGAGTTGAGAAGCTACGTCAAAGGCGGAAGACCAACAACGTTCCTGAAGTTGATGAAAGAACGTGGATGAATATCAAAAATTTTTATGCCATCTCACTGTACTTTGTACTGATAGGAAGCATGCTTCTTGTCTGCATTCTGTTTGCCAGTGGTGTGAGAACGATTGAAATAGGAGCATTAAGCATCTATTTACTATTGTTATTTATGCTGCTTGGGGTAGGGACGCTTGTTGTAAAAAGGCGTTGATTTAGTTTTTTATCTGTAAGGGAGAGTGTGCGTGTTGACAAAGGGGAATGGATTTGGGAATTTAGTAGAGTCAGAAGCAGAACTGCGTGCGATAGTGGGCCACCCTAGTGAATTAGTGCAAAAGAAAGTGATTACTTATTTGGACCACAATTGCACGGAGTTTATTGCACAATCGCCATTTTTAGTGCTGTCTACATCGGACGACAGCGGCTATTGTGATGCTTCTCCAAGAGGGGACAAACCAGGGTTTGTGCATGTACTAAATGAAAAACAGATGATTATTCCAGAAAGACCAGGGAATAAAAGAATAGATTCATTGAGAAACATATTGGTCAATCCAAAGGTTGGGCTACTCTTCTTTATTCCGGGACTAGGGGAAACGCTTCGGGTAAATGGGACGGCTTCCATCGTTAAGGATGAAGAACTTCTAAGGGAGATGGCTGTAGGGGATAAGGTGCCGCAATTAGGAATTGGGATAGAGGTAGAAGAGTGCTTCATTCATTGTGCCAAGGCTTTTAAACGGTCAGGATTATGGGAACCGGACACTTGGTTGGATAAGAACGGATTACCTTCCGCGGCCAAGATGCTATTTGAACATGCCAAGCTTTCTAACAGCAGCGAAGAAGAAATACATAAACGACTTGAAGAAGGATATGCCAATAAGCTTTACTAGGATAGGGATAGAGGGACAGGTTTAGTGTCCCATTCAGGTCCGCACGGCTCTCATTATACGAGCAGATAAACATTGTGGATAGGGCCGCATGAAATAGATAGGAGGATTTAAAAATGGAATTTTTACAAAAATTAGAGCCACATATAACAAGTGAAGATATTCAATTGCAGAAATTCGCTTTGCACATTTTGAGTGACATTCCTACTTTGGTGCCTGAGGAATGGACTGTCCGCATCATTAAAGATTCATTAAGTAATAAGGAAAAAGAAACGAACTTTGCAACATTAGATAATTTTCCAATGAATGAAGAGGCAGCCGGCTTGCTTATTAAAGGAATAAAAAAATCAAATCCGTTGTATATGCATCTTTATTTACGGTTATTAAAGAAATTGGACTTCAAAATGGTGCAGAAATATAAAAAAGAATTGCAGCGACACTTTTCAAAGACAGAAATGAAGTTTTATAAAATTTTAGAAAGCAGCACTGAAATAGAAATTTTGGGGAGATATGCAGAAATTTTAAAAGAGATGGAAGAAGAACATTACTATAATTCTCAATTATATAGACAGGCTAAACATCTAGCTGGATTAATCGTAGAGAATGGGTGGATTACGGAAGAAAAGGTTGAATTAAAGCTAATGGAACAATTAAAGGAGCCATTCTTTGACTACGAAGGGATTTTAATAGTCTATATGATTGGTTTAATGAAATTAAAAAAGTTTATACCTTTAATGTCCCCGTTATTGGAGCGCGACGAAGATATATTGCTTGAGGAAGTGGCTGGTACGCTAAAATCGTTCCAAAGTGATGAAGTTGTAGAAAGTGTATATCCACTTTGCAAAAAAGAGGAGTCATCGATTTTTGCCCTTTCGGTACTAGGTGGGACAAAAACGCCGCTTGCTGTTGAGAAATTAAAGGAATTATTCCACGAAATAACGGATCCTGAAAGCAAGGACCTTGTATTTGAAGGCCTATGCCGACAATTAGCATTAGAAGGGCTTCCAGAAATCGAAGAATATTTAAAAGAACAGCGAAGATCATTTGTGATTGATGTAGAAGAAACTGCGTATGGGTATTATCGCATCATGAATTTAGAGCACCAGAATCTAGAAAGCTGGCAGGAATTGATTCAAGAGAAAGATGATCGCTCTAAGAAAGAAAGAGAAGGTATCTTCCAACCATCAACGATAAATCCAGTTGTAAAAGAAACAACAGTTGGCCGCAATGATCCATGCCCATGCGGAAGCGGTAAGAAATACAAAAAGTGCTGCGGTAAATAGGGACAGAGGGACAGGTTCATCGTCCCGCTTGACATGCGGAACGATGAACCTGTCCAACTAAACTGTCATATCCTCAATCATCATCCATTTGGTTAACTTTAAAACGGTAGGTCGTTATCTTCAATTTCATCCATTTCCTCGTCCATTTCATCCATTTCTTCATAAGTAACACCAAATGGAGCGCCGCCTTCTGTATACCCTGCTATGAATGCGAATGTTTCATCAAAATCATATAATTCCGCAAGTCTACGTTCTTCCTGTTCTTCCTTTTTTCTCTTTTTGCTTAATTTTCGTTGTCTTTTATCGTCCAATATTTTATCAACTTCAACCTTTTCTTGACTGCTAATTTTATAACCGATGCTTCTTAGATCTTTCATGGAGTTCTTAAGATTGAGCCCGAATTTTTTTGAATATGCTATTACTGTGTTTTCGCCGTCGAGTTCTTTGATCCAAGGCCGCGCTATCTCCATTCGCTCTTCCTTCGATAAACCCCAATATTGCTTTCGCTTGTTTTTTGATTTTTTCTTTTTGCTACCCAAAATCCTACCCTCACTTTTAGATTGGTGTATCGCTATGTTAAAATTTGATTATAATGTCCATATATTTTCTAATGAAATGGGGATTTACGTGGTTAATTATAGATTGAAATCCAAGATATTAGAAGTGGTAGATAATCAATTGAACATGAACGATCCAAAATGTACGAGGAGAACATTAAATCGACTAATGGATCTTGGTTTTGAAGAAGAAATTGCAAAACAAATGATTGCTACCGTTTTAACGGAAGAAATATACTTCATTATGAAAAAACAAGATCCATTCAACGAAAAACGCTATGAAAAAAAATTGGCTTTATTGCCTGATTATTTAGATGGGATTGAAGAAAGAGAGTACAATGATGATGCTATGCCAGTGAGTTTAGGACCTTCTGTGGGCAGAAATGATCCATGCCCATGTGGAAGCGGTAAGAAATACAAAAAGTGCTGCGGTAAATAGGGACAGGTTTAGTGTCCCAAATGGACCAGATTACTAGTTTGGAATCTAATAATAAGGCGCCAGCCCCCAGAACAGCAGAGGAGAAATTCTGCTGTTCTGGGGGCTGGAATTTTTTTTGAAATCTGGTAGTCCGTGAAACATCTCTGTGAAACAAGAAAAATCGGGGCGGGACAGGCACTTTTTAGGTATCAAACAACCGACCTTCCAAAGCCTTCACATATCGTTCCGCAGATTTTTGCACTCTTTCATTGGCGTTTTCTTTTACAATCCGATGGAAGGCATTGTATAGGCGCTCGAATTGGAACCCTGCTGCCGCTGCCGCCATTTCTTTAACCTTGGCTGCAGGAAGGGGGATCAAATTGGGATAGCTGTACATAAAGCTCACCCATTCACGGTCAGCAACAACTTGGATAATATCGCCTGAAAGCAATATGCCTTTGCCGTCGTATCCTGCTTTCCATTCGAGTACGGCACCACCTTTGAAGTGTCCGCCGAGGCGGTGGATGGTCAATCCATTATGCAGCTCGAGTGACTCGCCAGACCAATAAACGATGCGGCTGCTGTCTCTCGTCACCCATTCGCGGTCGTCTTCGTGAATATAAATCGGCGCATCAAACGTTTCCGCCCACTCCACTTGGGTGGAATAGTAATGAGGATGGGATAAGGCGATGGCATCCAACCCTCCCAATCTATTGATTTCATTAATGGTTTCTTCATCTAGAAAAGTGACACAGTCCCATAGAAGATTAAACCCTTCATTTTGCACGAGATAAGCAGTCTGGCCAATGGCAAATTCAGGCTCTGTTTTCACGCTGTATAAACCGGGTTCTTCCAGCTTGATCTCATTTTTAAATGATTCCTTTTTCATTTCCTCCAAAGTGGTCCAAGTCTGGCCAGTTGGACTGACATATTGTCTCTCTTCCTCACAAATCAAGCAATGGTCGGGCACCTCGGTTGACTCACCATATTGAACTCCACAAGTTCTGCATATGTATCGCTGCAAAAGAAAACCTCCTTTTAAAAATGGAAAATTATTATATTTATATTCTATAGAAAGTTCTTTATTTTGGAAAATTAGAAGAACCCCAGATTCGGATACAGAAAGTAGAAGACTATCAATATTTCCATAATCACCCAAATGGAGTGTTGGTTTAGGTATAATAAGGAAAAAAGAAAAAGGCGGGGAATGGATTGAATACTGAGATTTATTTTGTCAGGCATGCCCATTCCGTTTTTTCATTAGAGAATGAGGAAACGAGGGAGTTGTCCGAAAAGGGGTGGCAGGATGCACAGAGGATTACGGAGATCATGGCGAAAGAGGGAATCGATTACATCCTTTCCAGCTCATATGTGAGAGCGAGGCAGACGGTCGAGGGGCTGGCAAAATTAATGAATATAGAGATTGAGTTAGACAAACGCTTCAGGGAAAGGGATTTGGCAGCGAGGGATTTTCATTTTGAAGATCCGTCGGAGGCGATGAAAAAAGTGTTTGAAGATCCGCATTTCCGTTTTCCAGGCGGTGAATCCAACCATGAGGTGCAGGAGCGGGGGATCAGTGCTTTAAAGGACGTGGTCTCCAACTATCAGGGAAAGAAAGTCGCCATTGGCATCCATGGGAATATAATGACCTGTACTTTGAGTTATTTTGGTGAGAAATTCGACTTTGACTTTTGGGAGAAGACGACAAAGCCGGATATATATAAACTCACGATTGATCCCGACTTTCAGCTGGTCGGATTTGAAAGACTTTGGGAGCCGTGTGAAACATTGCTGTGAAACAAGAAAATTCGGGTGGTGACAGTCACCTGTAGTGTTACATCACAAGTAGCCACGGAAATAAGGACACAAAGGTGTGATTGTAAATGAAGAAAATGATATGCGCAGCTGTTTTTCTTGGGCTGATTTTGGCAGGGTGCCAGAAATCGAACGAGGAAGTCGCAGGGACTTCAGAGAAAAATGTAAAAACGGAAGAAACGTCCTCACAAAAGGAGAATTCGCAGTCTCAGGATAAAGCGGAAGCAAGTGATGATGTGGAGGGTGTTTGGCTCGCGAAGGGTCAAGAGGATGGAATTCCAAGCACATGGTATTTCCACGACGGGCAGCTTGTCGTGAATTACAATAATGATTTTTTTTATGAGGTCGCTGAGAATAAGGATGCCAAAGGATATACAGTTATGACGATAAAAAATCAGAATGGCAAGAAACATGCGTTGCTATTAAAGGGCGAGGGCAAGGAACTAGAAGGAGTTACCGCTGAAAATCAGGCTTACGAAAAATACTTAGCAGATGGAACAGTCCCGGATGGACAGCGAATTGAATTCTCTCTGCAAGAAAACAGTTGGGGAAGCGTGGATCAGGCCATTAATTTCTGGGAGAAGACCTATAAAAATACGGACAATGAGATTTCCAAAAATATGATCTGGGAGAATTACCGAAAAGATTTATGGGGTTTGGTTAAGGATAGGACCTCAGGAGATACGATAACGCTTCACTTTACCAATATCGGTGGAGCCGGCGGAAGCTATGCGCAATTAGTGAAGCATGGGGAGACCACTGAAATTACTGCATTTGATGGGAATGCCTCGTACCCTGATAATCCATTCGAACGGTATACGGTAAGGAATTCGGATTACCACGTTGTGAAAACAGAAGTATTGTGGAAGAAGTGAAGCGGGAATTCCGCTACTAGGAGGCGCTGTGAAACATCGCTGTGAAACAAGAAAATTCGGGTGGTGACAGGCACCTTTTGAATGAAAAATTAAGATAGTTTAGCAGAAATAATGGCAAAAATCCCAAATACGACTGCAATTCCAGGCCCAACTATGAACAACCCAATCAACAGTGATTTGAGCATGTCCCATAGGACGAAGGACGGTTTGTCTTCCTCGAGTTTTTCGTTCAACTCTTTTAGTGCATGAGATATTTTTTGCAGTTCATTTAGGATCTGTTTCTCCGTATTATTTTCCATCGTAGACACTCCAAACTTGTAAAATTAGTTATTTATATAGTAACACAATATTTTCCAATACGTTTTCTTCAAATCTTTCAAATGGGCGGTGAAGCTAAATGGAACCAAAATGGCTGGAATGGGCAAAGCAGCTGCAGTCTATTGCACAGGCGGGATTGACCTATTCTAAAGATATTTATGACATTGAACGATTCGAAATGATACGAAATATTAGCGTGGAAATGTTGGCAGAGCAAACAAAAATGGAGAAAACCGTCATCAAGGAATTGTTTGCGAATGAGACAGGATATGCCACACCAAAGGTAGATATCAGGGCAGTGGTGTTTAAGGATGAAAAAATCTTGTTGGTGAAAGAAAAGATGGATGGCGCCTGGTCGCTGCCGGGAGGATGGGGCGACATAGGGCTGACACCAAGTGAAGTGGTCGTCAAAGAGGTGAAGGAAGAAGCAGGGCTAGACGTGAAGCCAGTGAAATTACTGGGCGTGCTGGATAAAAAGTGCCACCCGCACCCACCATCTCCATATCACGTCTATAAGATGTTCATCCGATGCGAAATCTTAGGAGGACAGGCAAAAGAAGGTATGGAGACGAGTGCAGTGGCCTTCTTTGCTGAAGACAGCCTACCGCCGTTGTCTGTAGAAAGAAACACGGAATCGCAAATACGGATGTCGTTTAAGCATTTGCGAAATCCGGGAGAGTCCGTTTACTTGGATTGATAGAATTTATGGTCTCATAGAAATATCGGTAAATGAAGAATGCTAACTCTGTGAAACAATCATGTGAAACAAGAGAATTCGGATGGTGACAGGCACCCGGAGTGAGAACAGGAGAATATGTTCTAGGAAGAATTATAGACTCCTTTATCCTGACAGGAGATTGTTCATGGGTTGCCGAAATGATAAATAGGACACATTCTAACGGAGGATGGTATGAATAAATACAGTTTGTTTAATAAATTTTTAGTACAGGAAGGCAAACGGGACAAAATGGTGGATATAATGCTGCAGGCAGCAGAATCTATGAATGAACTAAAGGAGTGTGAAATCTATCTAGTTAATACTGATGAGAATGAACAAAATGCGGTGTATGTGTATGAAGTGTGGAGTGATGCAGCTGCTCATCAAGCCTCGTTGAATCAAGAAGCTGCCCAAACGTTAATCAGCGAAGCAAAACCGCTCATTAAGGGTGTTGAGAGGATCAGCACCATGCAGGCAATGGGTGGAAAGGGTATCTAGTTTATTTAAAAAGGGAATCTGGCCATCGGTGTGTTACGTTGCTAACACGCCGGGGGGACAGATTCTTTTTTGATGTGTGAAGCATCCCGTGAAACAAGAAAATTCGGGTGGTGACTGTCACCTGGAGTGTTACTCATTCTCCCCGCCTATTTCATTTAAATTCAGCGATTGACCAAGGCAATTAGCCTTATATTTCATATTGTATTTAGATGAAGTATTTGAAAGGTGGAGAGTTTATGCAGGCACAGCCATTACGCGGTGCTCAAGAGCTTTTGTGTATCAATGCAGAAAAGATTTATGATTGGGTGATGTTACAATCCAGTGAATCAATGACGGTAACGAGCGCGGCACCAGACGGAGATGCACTGATCAATCCTTGTTCTCCTGAAGTCACCAATTTAGAAATCAATTGTATTTTAACCGATTCGTCCGGTACACCCGTTTCCTTATCTTCTCCTAATGCCGTTTCCATTCAAGAAATCGGGACAAGGGAATCTCAGCAGTTTATCGTAGATGGGGCGGTCGTAACGCTTCAAAATGTTTCATGGATAAAATCATTTTATATTGTAGTGGAATTTACGGGGGTTCTAGGAGTCACACCGTTTGTTTATAGAAGAGAGCCAATTCTGTTTGAAATTCCGGAATCGGCCTTCTTATGTGCACCGGAAGGAACGGACCTGCTGGTGCGATTGACTGAGTTAAATTGCAGGACGCGTTTGAACTGTTTAGTGGAGGAAGCCTACACAGTGGATATTTTTATAACCGTTTGCCAATCTGTCCAGACCTTTGCCGATGTGACAATCGAGCTGGAAGCAGAGTTCTGTCAGCCTCGGGACATCATCAACGAACAGTGCCCATCACCTGCCATCCCACCGCAATGCCCGATTATTTTTCCTGCCAATGGGCTTGCTGCACGATAATTTTGGGGCTAGTTACAGGTATACCTAAAAAATTATTACCACCGTGTAAGGAGAGAATTTTCAATGATTCTCTTCTTTTTTTGTTTGAAATGGAGCAAGAGCTCTGTGAAACATTCCGTGAAACAAGAAAATTCGGGTGGTGCCTGTCACCAAAAATGGTATTTTATTGATACTGGAGGTGGTATAATGTTCCTGTTCAACCATGTAAATTACAGGAGGAAAGTTCATGTTTTTTAAAAAGGGAAATCAGGGGGCGGCTGCTCTTCATTTTGAGAGTGGACGCGGGGATATTAACGTTATCTCGGAAAGTGATGTCGAAACCCAATTAAAAATGATCGGTTTGACATCGAAAGATTTGCAAGTGATCAATTCGCTGCAGCCATTTGTTTTGAAAAAGATCGACTATATCGTGGATAGATTTTATAAAAATCTTGAAAATGAACCTTCTTTGTTCAAAATTATCAATGACAACAGTTCGATTGAACGGTTAAAAAAGACGTTAACTCAGCATATTGTTGAAATGTTTGACGGGATAGTAGATGAATCTTATCTGTTAAAGCGGATAAGAATTGCGCATGTCCATGTGAGAATCGGCTTGCAGACGAAATGGTATATGTGTGCGTTTCAGGATCTATTATTATCGCTAATCAATATTATCGAAGAGAACGTCACACAAAAAGATGACATTCTTCTGTCGATCAGGGCTGTATCGAAAATCCTGAACTTAGAACAGCAATTAGTTTTGGAAGCTTATGATGCAGAAGCTGAGAGATTAAAAGAGGTCATAAATGAGCAAAAAAGGACGGTCCGTGACAACGTTGCAAGTGCTTCACAAAACCTGGCGGCTATTTCCGAAGAGACCAATGCTTCATTCCAACAACTGATTTCCCAATCGAATGAAATTGTCTCTATTGCTAAAACTGGAACTGAATTATTGCTTCATGCTAAAGAGCGTGCTGAAAATGGAAAGGAACAGATCCATAAACAAACCCTAACCATGTCAAATATACATAGCTCGATCCATGATATTTCAAAAGAAGTTCGGCTTTTAGTTGAAATACTAAATCAAATGCAGGAAATCGTAGATATCGTAACGGGAATTTCTGATCAAACCAACTTGCTCTCTTTAAATGCCGCAATTGAAGCTGCACGGGCAGGCGAATTTGGCCGAGGATTTTCAGTGGTAGCGGGGGAAGTCCGCAAGCTGTCTGAAGAAACCAAGAGCTCCGTCAGCAGTGTCTCATCCCTGATACTGAATACAAATAATCAAGTCGAAAAATTGGCAAAATCCCTGGAGAAAATCAGTGTAGATGTAGAAAGCGGCAATACCAACATAAAAACAACGGAAAGCTATTTTGAACAGATCCTTAATGTCATGAATGAAACCATGCTTCAAAATAATAAGATTCAAAATGAACTTGTGACGGTTGTTAATGTGGTAAACGAGCTGGGGGATGCCTTCCAAGAAGTGGCCATCTCTGCAGACAGCCTCACCTCAATAACCAATGAAATGAACTAATAGCTATTTTTCTATTATTAATTTAGGGAACTGTCCTCGCTGCGATTAAAGGTGGCCGCGTCGGGTACAGACCCTTTTTAAGTTGTGTGAAACATTCTGTGAAACAAGAAAATTCGGGTGGTGCCTGTCACCTGTAGTGTCACTTCTTAGTATTTATATACCGATCCTGCACTTTTTTGATGGTTGTATCTAGGTCTTTTTGTTCGTTTGGATTATAGATATAGAACAGCAGGAGGTTGTTCATGGGGTATTTATGATGGTTGATGAGGTCCATGGATGCGGTTTTCTTTTCGAACTGTTTAAGAGCTCTTGAAACCTTCTTTTCATTAGAATAGGCAAAGAAATAATAGTAGCTTACTCCATCGGAATAGGCTCTGGGTCTAACCCCATTGAGTGATTGGGAGAAAATGCTTTCTTTGATGGGATCGGTTTTTGAAAGTGTGATTCCTTCTTCTTCAAAGAGTTTAAGCAGCGGGTCAATAGGAATATTTGAAGAATTAGAGCAGCCGGCCAATATGATTGATATGAGAAATAATGAGGCTATCTTTTTCATTCACTGTTCACCACCCTTTGGCATTTTTTATTCTAAGATGTCGAGAAGATGCATGGAGTCTTCTTTTGTCAGCGTTTTATAAGCAGTGGTCCCCGACTGGCCAATCTCCACAGTGTTTCCTTCCAAAATCCATACGCTGTATCCTGCAATTTTGGCGTAGTCATTTTCCTTTGACTTGAAATAAAACTTATAAAATGGCTTGGTTTTTAAATTCCGGTTTTCTTGAGTTTGATCCCATGGATGAGTAATCGATTCAATGAATTGATAGTCGGCTTTGCTGATGTTTTTCTTCTTTTCATGGTAGGAAAGCGCAGAGTCCTGTTTGCTAAGTACCATCTTTACATGGCCTTTGCTGCAGGCAGCGAGCAAGAGCAGACAAGAAGTGAATATTAGAATAATAGTGTTTTTTCTCACTTCGTCATTCATTTTTAACTTTTGATTTAACATTAAGGTCGATTCCAAAAGAATGTGGTCACAACAAATGGGATAAGGATTGCGATAAAAATGACAATCCCATTCCCGAATAGTGAGATCGTTTTATACATTCCACTTTTTGAAAACAGAGCAATTACAAATCCGGCAGCAGAACATAAAACAGCTATGATAAGGAATTTTTCCAAACCTAGCAACGTAACTAAATAGGATACAACGGCAATTAGAAATAGAATAAAGGAAATTGAACTCAGTTTACTGCGCATTTCGGATCCCCCTTTAAATTGATACTATGAAAAAAATTCAATTAGGTTTAAGCTTTATGTTATAACAATACCAAAAAAAGGTAAATGACTTCTTGATTTTTCTAGAATTAATTTAAGAGGCAATCCCCTAAAGATAAGAAAAAACTTAACTTTTAAAAAAGAGTCTGCTTCCCGGTACTAATGTACGTGCCAGGGAAACAGACCCTTTTTCAGTGCGTGAAACATCATGTGAAACAAGAAAAATCGGGGGGTAACAGGCACCTTTATGTCGGCCCCGTTATTTAGCAGGAAGCTCCACGATAAAAGCTGTTCCTTCCCCGTACTGGCTTTCCACGGAAACCCGGCCGTGGTGCAGGTGCAGGATGGTTTGAACAATGGATAACCCGAGGCCTGTGCCTTCGATGGTTCGGGTACGGGCGGCGTCTGCCCGATAGAAGCGGTCGAAGATTCTCTCTGTTTCTGCCTGGTTCAAGCCGATTCCAGTATCTTTAAAGGTGACCAGGATCGCGCCGCCGCCTTCCGTCTCTTTTTCATCAATAGAGATATCGATGCTGCCATCCTGCTTGTTGTATTTGATGGCATTGGTTAAAAGGTTGTCCCAAACGGTATGAAGCAGGGAAGGGTCCCCGATGATTTCAACATTCGGCAGCGAATAGCTGAGCATGATCCCTTTTTCGCTGACAAGATATTGGTAGTTCCGGACCAGCTCTTTGATTTGCTGACCGACATTGAAAGGCTTTTTCTCTAACATCTGATCATTGCGGTCTAATGATGCAAGCAGCAATAATTGTTTGGTCATCGTCGACAGCCTCTTGATTTCATCATTGATGATTGAAGTGTATTGGCGCCGATCCTCGACACTCAAGGATTCGTTCTCCAATAGGTTTGTATAGCCTTTAATATTGGAAAGTGGCGACTGGATATCGTGCGAAATATTAGATATGAATTCCTTCCGCATCTCATCCATTTGCTCAAGTTTCCTTGCCATCCCTAGAAAGCTACGGGAAAGCTCACCCAGTTCATCACGTCGGTTGACTGCAAGTTTCACATTAAAATCTCCCTCAGCCAGGGACTTCGTGGCGTGGGTCAAAGTGGAAATTGGCTTCACTAGATACTTCGTGCCGAACAGCACTAGCAAAATGCTCAACAATATCGTCAAACCAAGCAGCCAGGCAAATAATAGATGCATTTCATTGAATAGAAGTTTGATATCAGGCCGGATGAAAAGGGCATACTGCTTCCCGTTGTGCGTTAATGGGACACCAATTGTGTTCTTCAATTCATTGGCAAAAAATCCGGTGATAAACAGGGCCTGCGGAAAATGAAGAATACCGTGATAGACATGCCCGTCCAAAACCTGAGCCCGCGTCGAAGCAGGAAGGCTATTAACCCTGAATGGCGCCCCGTAGAACGTTTCGTCCCCAGCCTTATCAATCAGGAACATTTGATAGCCGATGGATGAGATGCTGTTCAAGTATTCCGGCAGGTCGACATCCGGATGATCATCTGTGTACGCAGCGATCGACTGGGCCATTTTCGTGATTTTTTCATCATTATACGGTTTTAATTTTTGCTGATAATAGGCGTTGGAAAGAAGGAAGGCGATAATGCTGCTCAACAGCATGATGCCGATCGTAATGGCGACAAATTTTACATAAAGAGTTTTCATGACCGTTTTGCCTCCAGTGAGTATCCGACCCCGCGTACGGTTTTGATTTGGAAATCGTCGGTCAAAGTGGAGAAGCGTTCCCGGATTCGTTTGATATGAACATCGACGGTCCGTTCGTCTCCTGAAAAATCGAATCCCCACACCTGTTCAATCAGGCGGTCCCGGGAAAACACCTGCAGGGGGTTTGACATGAGGAAGTACAAAAGTTCAAATTCCTTTAACGGCAAAAGAATTGTCCGGCTTCCCGTCTGCACTTCATAGCTTTTCTTGTCGATCGTTGTATGGCCAATGCGGACAACGGAGTCATCCGCTCTGGAATCATACCTCCGCAATAAAGCCTTGATCCGAAAGCTTAATTCTTTCGGTTCAAATGGCTTCACGAGATAGTCGTCTGTGCCAGCCGCGTATCCCTGTTCTTTATCCTCAATTTGGTTTTTCGCCGTCAACAGGATAACCGGGATATTGTACTGCTCCCGGATTTTTTTCGTTAATTCAAAGCCATCCAGATAAGGCATCATCACATCGACGACAGCCAATTGGCAGCTTTTTTCCTGAAGGAGGTCTAAGGCTTCTACTCCGTCCTTTGCCTGGAAAACTTGATAGCCATCCTTTGATAAATGGATCGTGAGAAGGTTCAAAATATGGATATCGTCATCTACGATTAGTATATTTGTCATCATGTTAACTCCCACTAAAATATGAAATTAATTCCACTGTATAGAAAAAAACAGCCCAGCGCAATACAGCCGGGCGGGATAAAAAATAAGTCAGTTCGGCAAAATGAGTCCGTCGCTCATCTTGATCACGCGATCTGCATAGACGAGCATTTCTTCATCATGTGTGACAAGAAGGGTAGTGATGCCCAGGGTTTTCGTTAATTCCCTGATTAAGGACATGATGTCATTGGACCTCTTTGAATCAAGGCTTGCCGTCGGTTCATCTGCGAAAAGAACTTTGGGCTGATGAATGAGTGCACGCGCAATCGCCACACGCTGCTTTTCCCCGCCGGACAAGGAAGAAGGATAGGCATTTTTTCGGTGATCCATGCCGACGAGATTCAGGATGCGCTCGACTTCTTTTCTCTGAGCGCGCTTTGGCAATTTTGACTCCGCCACATCCAGCATGAGCATCAGTTGTTCTTCCACTGTGAGGAAAGGGACGAGATGGGCAAATTGAAAGACGAATCCAAACTTGCTGGCGCGTATTTTTCGGATTTCCTCTTGATTCATGGCGTTCATTTTTTCTCCGTCAAAACTAATCTGTCCATCAGTTGCAGGCTGAAGTCCTGCCGCAATGGTGAGCAGCGTACTTTTCCCGGAACCGGATGCACCCACCAGGGCAGTCACTTCGCCTTCTTTAAGGGAAAGGTCGATTCCTTTTAAGATTTCCTCCGTGATTTCCCCATTTGTGAATGATTTCCTGACTCCATCAATCGTAAATATCGACATCCTACATCTCTCCTTGTTGAATGGCTTGCAGCGGCTGAACCTTCTTCATTTGGATCCCGGATAGGGTGGCTCCGATGAATCCGATCATCACGAAGATTCCAGACAATTGTGCTGTTGTTCCCATGGTCAAGTGAAACGGCATCCCTTCAGGTGCGATCATCTTAAAGAATTGGCTGAAGATAATGGACAAGACAAGGGAAGCGGCGGTAATCATGATCATCTGCGTCCACATCATGCGGAATAGTCTGCTTGTTTTCAATCCGATGGCTTTTAGAATTCCGTATAATCCAATCTTTTGAACGTTCATCATATAGAAGAAAATCGCGAAAAGCATGCCGCTGATCACCACTAAAAACCAGACGATCATATTCAAAGACATCTGTTCTGCTTGATAGCTTGGGATCGTTTTGAGAAAAGCCTGCTTTGAAAATCCCTGCAGACCAGGGAATGCATCAGCTGTATCGCCTCCAGGAAGGAAAATCAGCTGCATCTCATCGGTCCTGTACATTTTTTTGTAGTCATCAATATTGATAAAAGCAACAGGGGCATGGCTGAATTTCTTTTGATCAACGAAGCCTTGCACTTTGAATGCTCCGTTGAATTGGTTATTTGTCAGCGTATCTCCAACATCTATCCCTTTTTTCTCTATCGTGCGGTCCAAAAGAATTTCACCGGCTTTGATTTTCGGCAAATAGGTAGAATCGGTTGAAGCGACAAATGCGACGCTCTGCTGCTTGCCATCCTCATCATTCACGAAGCCCATTTGGATGGAAAGGGCAGACGCATCTTTGTGATTGTTCAGGGATTTTTCCTGCGTGTCATTATCGATTCGTGACAGGGTGAATGTTTTATCAGCATTTTTGTTCATATAAAATTGTCCGTCCGGCAAATCTTTTATCAACGCTGCATTGTCCTGGGACAAGCCGTTGGCCAGTCCGGATATGATAAAAGTCAGCAGGCTGACCAAAAAAATAATGGAACCTAAAATCAAAAATTTAGCTTTGTTCTTCTTCATTTCTTTCCAGGCAAGATTCATCATGATCTCCTCCAATCTCTTTCCTACACCCTAAGAATATGACGCGTATATGAATGGACCATGAACGGGATATTACATTTTTCCACAGTGAGAAGGATATGGGGGGATTATAGCGAAATAGGAAGCGAGGGGATGGTTCCTGTGCTTCAGCCATGTAAAGAAAGAAGCAGGAGAACGTCCGGATGCTTCCCGAAAGTGGTGAAGGAATGACCGAACAAGAGGTTGTCACAATATTGCGGGAAGCTGGCTGCGTCTTCGCGGAGGAAGAGGCAAGGCTGCTTTTGTCAGAAGATGTGTTGATGGAAGAGCTTATTTTAATGGTAAATCGCCGAGCTGAAGGCATCCCCCTTGAGTATGTCATCGGGGCAACTGTATTCTGCGGTATTCGGATTCAATTAGATAAAGGCGTGTTCGTGCCGCGCAGAAGGACAGAGTTTCTTGTCGAGCAGGCATGTGCGTTGGCACGTTCAGATGATATCGTGATGGATCTGTGCTGCGGGTCGGGAGCAGTAGGTGCTGCCATTGCGGCTGGAGCAGATCAGATCTCCCTATATGCGGCAGATATCGATCCAGCAGCAATCCAATGTGCTGAACAAAATCTCAAAGGATATAGAGCAAGTGTATTCCAAGGGGATTTGTACAAGCCGCTGCCACAATCATTGAAAGGAACCGTCAATATTCTTACTGCCAATACGCCATATGTGCCGACAGCTGAAATCGAACGGCTTCCGCAAGAGGCACGATTGTATGAACCGAAAACGGCGCTCGACGGGGGAGCGGATGGACTTGACTTGCAGCGGAAAATCGCAAAGGAAGCACCTTTGTGGCTCGCACATGGGGGACATCTTTTAATAGAAACGAGCGAGAGGCAGGCTGCACTCACATTCGAAATCTTTAAGAATGCGGGTCTGGCGCCGTGGATTGTCCGGAATGAGGAATGGGATGCGACGGTTGTGGTCGGGACCAGAGTTTCAATAGATTAGGAGGAATTGAAAATGAGCAAAAAAGAATTATCGCCTGAATATCGGGATGAACTGTTAAGTACGTTGAAAGAGCGATTTGAAGAGAATAGGAATCTCCATGAAGGATTGGAATGGAAAGAGGTACAGGCAAAGCTTGAAGCAGCGTCGACAGATAAACTGTGGTCGCTCCATCAAATGGAGGAGACAGGCGGAGAGCCGGATGTTGTCAGCTATGATCAAGAGTCTGGAGAATATCTTTTTTACGACTGTTCAGCGGAAAGTCCCACCGGCCGAAGAAGCCTGTGCTACGACCGCGAAGCGTTGGATGCGAGGAAAAAGAACAAGCCGGAAAACAGCGTGATGGATATGGCAGCCGCCATGGGCATCGAACTTCTGACCGAAGAACAATACCGGGAGCTGCAGGCACTTGGAGAATTCGACAAGAAAACCTCCAGCTGGGTGAAGACCCCTGATAATATTCGCAAGCTTGGCGGGGCTATTTTTTGCGACCGCCGCTACAATACAATCTTTGTCTACCATAATGGAGCAGATTCCTACTATGCGGCCAGGGGATTCCGCGGATCTCTTAGGGTGTAAAAGTAATTTTTATGAACAAAGGAGAGGGAAAAAATGAATCCAATATTAAATCAGATCGGGGCTTTATTTATACCGGTCAGTGATATTGAAAAAGCACGGGATTGGTACTGCGATGTATTAGGGGTGCCGGCAGGCGGGGAAATCTTGTTTGGACATCTATACATATTGCCGATGGAAGGCGTCAACATCGTATTGGACAGCAAGATCTATTCAGAGGAGAACACATTTAAAACACCGCCATTTCATCTGAATACAAACGATATCGAACAAGCCTATAAGTATATGAAGGAAAAAAACGTCGAGCTTACAACAGAAGTCGAGAATGGGCACTGGTTCAATTTTAAAGACCCGGACGGGAATCATTTGATGATTTGTAAATGCTAGTTTTTCAGGAGGCAGTTGGGGTGAGAAATAAACATAAAGCAGCATCTATATTATTCTTATCTTTATCTGTTCTCTTGATCTTCGTAATGATAGCAAACGCAATAATTGATTATCAACATTACTTGCATCATCCTGAATATTCAGCATCATTTTCAGTGTATTTCTTATTTAAAGGGATAGCGTATGTCATATCCTGTATGGGTTTATTGGTTTTATCCTTTATTTTCGCAAAAAAAGGACAATCTGCTCCGTTGGGTAGGAAGTAGTATTTGCCAATTCCT
This sequence comes from Falsibacillus pallidus, assembly GCF_003350505.1. NCBI lineage: Bacteria > Bacillati > Bacillota > Bacilli > Caryophanales > Bacillaceae > Falsibacillus > Falsibacillus pallidus. The sequence continues at coordinate 4,927 of NZ_QQAY01000005.1, read as the reverse complement.
TTTGCATGAATTTTTGTTTCTTTAACTAATCATTATCCAGACCTCACATTTTGTGGAGGTCAATTAGCCTGCCCCCCGATACGTTAGTTCTTTTACGTGCGGGGTGCAGGTTTTTTATTTGGAATAGTGCTGTTGTTTCTTAGCACTCCATTGGAGGATATTCCCAAAAAATGTCGAAGTATGTTCTTAAAGGGGGAAGGGAATTATGGGTTCAAGAATTATGCATGCCATTATTGGCAACAGGATTGCAGAGATATTAGAGATAGAAGATAGAACATCTTTCATGGCGGGAAGTGTCGCAGCTGATGCTGTCTTCTCTGTTGATGAAAAAAACGCATCCCATTTCTTTGTAGGGGATGCTGAGGATTATACGAGAAGAGTAGATTTTGAAGGTTTTCTTGAAAAATACAGTTCCGAATTTAAACGGAAAAATCCTTATTTGCTGGGATACTATGCCCATCTGGCTGCGGATGATATTTGGCTGAAAGGCTTCTATCTTTCCTGGCTGAGAAACCGTATGAATGCTGATAAAGAAATGTACAAGATTTATCATAATGACTTTAGACTGTTGAACGGGAAGCTGATCGAACATTACGGAGTGGCAAATGAATTAAAGCAGGCATTCAGCCAACTTCCAGCGATTATCGATCTGGAAGAGGTGAAGGCAAAAGAGGTCCAAGAATTGATTCCATATGTATTAGGGGATATGGAATATGAAAAGTCTGTATTGGATGAGGAACTGAAGGTGTTTACCTTAGTTCAAATTGTAGGTTATCTGGAAACTTCAATTGGACTGGGTGTTTTGAAATTAAGGGAGATACTAAAATGACATACAAGTATCATGAAGTTAAGCTATTTGGAGCTGTCTAAAAAGAGCTTTTGAGATTATAATTCAAAGCCATTAAAATCAGCAGCAAGAAAGGATTAATATTCATGTTAGGATTATTGAGTTTAATGGCTTTTGCATGCCTTGTTTTTTTGTTTATAGGTTGGGCCAAACGATTAGAAAATAATAAAACAATACTATTTTTGTATTTTTTAGGAAGCTGCTTAATTTACCCTGTTTATTCAGTCACAAGAGTTCATGGACAATTTAGACTCTGGTTTCCAGTAGGGTTTTTGATTGTTTTAGTCTATTTGATTTTTAATAAAAATAAAAACAAAAGTAAGTTTGCAGCCTCTATATTAGGGCTGTCGTTTGCAGCTTTTACGATGCTGGTATTATACAATATAGGATTTTAAAATAAATACTTTAGGATGGTTTGTTATGGGGAACTATGTAGTAAAACAGATAAACGACCTCTCAAAGGTTGATTTGAGTTTGTTAATCAAAGAAAGCAAAGAAGACGGGTTTCGTTTTGTAGAAAGGCTGGTCAATGATTATCATGATGGTACGAATACGTTTAGCCAGCATGGTGAGGCTTTATTTGGCGTGTTTAATGAGCACGGAGAGATTGTTGTAATTGGTGGAGTGAATATTGATCCGTTTTCAGACCGCCCGAATACTGGCAGGCTGAGAAGGTTTTATGTTAGTAGGGAATATCGAAGGAACGGTTTAGGAAGTCTGTTGCTTAAAAGCATTATAGACGAGGCAAGTAAACATTTTTCCATATTGGTGCTGCATACGGATACTATAGATGCTGATCGCTTCTATACTTCTTACGGGTTTACAAAAGGAGACGCTTACCCGAACTCCACTCACTATATGGAGCTGCATTAAGGATAGATGTGACTCACAAAGGAGGGGGATTATTGTGCCGCAGAAAGTTAGAGACATTATGAAGTATCGGAAAATATCTTTGGTGTTCTTATTTCTTGCCATCTCCCTTAGTTTCATAAACAGTTTTGTAGGAAACAGATGGATGACCATCATCGGCATTTCGTTTTTCGCAATATTTCTCTTCATGACATTCACCTTATGGAAATGTCCGATATGTAAAACGCGATTGCCATTGAAATTTGATAAAGATAAGGACCTAAATGATATTTACCGCTGCCCTTATTGTGACACTAAGTTTATCGATGGGGAGATTATTGAATAAGAACTTTGGTCGAAGCAGGTGAAAAATTAGAGTCCTATAGAGGGAAAGGAAGTGTGAGAACCGTTTCTACGCTTCCGCAACAAGGAGGAATAACATGAGTTCAATCCTACTAATAGGATTTGTAGGGGTAATGCTGGTCCTTATTTTCAAAAGGCCCTTGACCAATCAAGTTGGGAAAGATAATAGATTTGTACATAAGCTCAGAAATGCAGAGTGGTTTCAAAACCATTGGCTGTCTGGGCTATTCTTATTTGGACTGAATGCCGTTTTGTTTTTTGCCGCCATTCTTCTGATTTACTTATTGATGAAGCTGATGATTCCGTTTTTACATCTTTTTGTTATGTTCATTGCTGTAGGGGCCAGTATTTATTTTTGGATTTTAATCCATAAGGCTTGGAGCGGCAGCAGGAAAAACCGTTTGAAAATGAGTGCTGTTGGAAGCAGTTTTTATTTAGTTTTGACCATCGTATTCGTTTTTTGGCTAAAGAATCTGAAGCCTGCTTATCCTGGAGATGATATGTTTATGGCGTCGATTGGTTTAGTCATTGCAATTATCGTGACGAGTGTCGCTTTTCTGACTTGTTTTGTGATTACGGGGTTTTCGAAGGGAAAAACCGTTAATGGATAAAGAGCAAGTTTCTAGTACGAGTGTCTTCAAAGGGTAAAGCGTCTCCAACGTAAATTGGAGATGCTTTTTTATATTACTTGAAAAGTAAAGGTGAGCTCTTGATATCGACAGTACCGGGGAAATTCATCAGCAACTATGTCTTTGTTTAATTTAAATATGAAGGGGAATGGAAATAAAAAGGATTCTAAAAAAGAAAGGAGAAAACAGTTGTCTGATAAACAGAGATTTTCCTTCAAGAAAAAATCCAAACACAAACTACATAAAGATGATATCACTGTCATTGATACGAAAGTTGCGAAAAAGGCAGTGGTGGCAACAGGGCTTGGTAATGCCATGGAATGGTTTGACTTTGGGATTTATTCGTATTTGGCCGTCACCATCGGAAAGGTGTTTTTCTCCGATTTAAATGATTCAGCGCAGCTAGTCTACACATTTGCAACATTTGCTGTAGCATTCCTTGTCCGTCCCATCGGTGGAATGTTTTTCGGCATGTTGGGGGATAAGCTGGGTCGTAAAAAAATCTTAGCAATCACGCTGGTAATCATGGCGTTGAGCACGCTAAGCATAGGGTTGATTCCGAGCTATAATTCAATCGGAATGGCAGCTCCCATCTTACTGCTGGTGGCGCGTCTGCTGCAGGGGTTTTCAACCGGCGGCGAATACTCTGGCGCCATGACGTTTATAGCAGAGTCAACGCCTGATAAAAAGCGGGGTCTAATGTCCAGTGGCCTGGAAGTGGGAACGCTGATTGGCTATATTGCCGGGTCTGGAATCGTAACGCTGCTGACATTTTTGCTAGGGCCGGAAAAAATGTTGGAATGGGGATGGAGGATTCCATTTTTGATTGCCGCTCCTATCGGTCTTATCGGACTTTACTTGCGCAGCAATTTAGACGAAACGCCGGCATTTGAAGCGATGGAAAAAGCAGCTGAGGAAGAGAAAAAGCATGTTTCGATGAAAAATATCTTAGTTTACCATTGGAGAACGCTCCTGATCGGAATGATATTGGTATTTTTCTATAATGTTGTCGACTACATGCTGCTGTCCTATATGCCGTCCCATTTAACAGCAGTGCTTGGATATGGCGAAACGAAGGGCTTGTTGTTAATCTTGGTGATCATGTTCATTATGATTCCAATTGTGCTTTTGATGGGGCATTTCAGTGATCGCATCGGGGCAAAAAAGATCATTTTAAGCGCCCTGATTGGATTGGTGCTCTTATCCATTCCGGCGTTCATGTTAATCGGGTCGGGAAGCAACTGGCTTGTATTCTTCGGCTTAATGATCTTGGCAGTATTTTTAGCAGCCTTTCAAGGTACAATGCCTTCGCTGCTGCCATCCTTATTCTTTACGGATGTTCGGTATGGGGGATTGGCCATCACGTATAATATTTCCGCGTCATTATTCGGTGGCACGACGCCATTGGTGCTTGCCTGGATGATTGATATAACAGCAAATCGAATGATTCCTGCCTACTATTTGATTGGTGCATCAGCCATTGGAATCATTGTCGTGGCATATTTCGTGAAAGAAACTGCAGGAAGGTCCCTGCGCGGATCCGCTCCGGCAGTTGAAGAAAAACACGAAATTGCGGAAGTTTTAGAAGAACCGGAAGAAGCATTATGGTGGAAGAAAGAAAAAGATTTACTTGATGAAAAAAGAGAAGAAACGATCATAAGTGATAATAAAGCGTAGATTGTTCGATTTAGTTTATCACTATGCCAAGGTGGAAAACATGAATTAGGAAGGTGATCGATCATGAAACACAAGGTATTCTTTGATGCAAGATGTCCGCTTTGTTCCAATGCGAAAAAGGTAATCAAGACACTTGATTGGGGCAAAAAAATTGAGTGGATTCCGGTTCAGTATATCGAACAGACACCTTATAAATTTTTAAAAGACGAAGGGCGGGATCTGTACGACCGCATTCACATGGTAACCGCAAAAGGGGAAGTATTGGCGGGATTCGAAACGGTAAGGAAAATCTTGACTCTCTTGCCTTTGACATTTCCAATCAGCTGGATATTCTACTTGCCATTCATGAAAAAATTGCTTAGCCCCGTATACATGTGGGTGTCGACGAACCGATATGATTGGTTTGGAAGGTATGATGTTCCACAGACTTCATGATTTTTACAGCCTGCAGACTATCTGCAGGCTGTTTTTGTGCGCTTGGCAGCGCATCGGACTAATGGGTGAAAGTCCCTGACACACCGCAGTGGCGGAAGTGTCTAGCTGACAGGTAGTGCATTGTCTG